>CAZIWT010000017.1:0-36767 GCA_964542895.1 uncultured Thermodesulfobacteriota bacterium | reverse complement strand
AATAAAATTTTAGAAAAACAAACTGAATACATAGACAAGCCTTTAGAAATTATTATTACTCGGCATAGCAGTTTATCGGATTTTATTAACCCAACACCTGATTTGGAAAAAATCTTTGATAAATACTTAGAAAAAGACAAGTTAAGCATAGTAAAAAAAGAAGAAGTAAAAAGAATGCAAGAAGCGGACGATATTTATTTTCTAATTAAATTTAGAAACCCCAGTACAAATACTAATACTATTGATGTAATCGAAATTCGAATTGGTATTAATTCATTTGATTTTGATGTAAAGGGCGATAAAAATGCTGATTATTCAAAATTTAAATCTATGAAAATTCCTCCAGGAGAATCAAAGGAACTAATTTTTAGATTTAAAAGGGACCAAGGATCCTTATATTTACGACAATTAGTAAAAGAGGATCTATTCATAGACCTATTTAAAAATGCATATTCAATGGAAATATTAATAGTAGATGTTCGGAGAAATCCTTATCTTCCGAAAAAAATACCACCATCATCATTTTCTTTAGATGAATTGTAATACATTCCTGCACAAACCTATTCTACCTTAAAAATTTCACCAACGACTCATTTTGAATCGTATATACATTATTACTTAAAGAACCTATCCCTCCCCCCCCTAAACCTCCTTCCCCTCCTCGTCGTAGCTGTGGACGGGGACGTCAGGCCAGAGGCCCTCGAGGTCGTAGAAGAGCCGCGTATCCTCCAGAAACAGGTGGGCGATGACGTCGCCGTAGTCCATCAGCACCCAGTGCCCTTCCTTCAGCCCCTCGATCCCGAGGGGGTAAATCTTCTCTTTGGAGAGCGTCTCCTTGATGTGCTCCGCCGAGTGGATCACCTGCCTGTCGGAGGTGCCGCTCATGATGATGACGTAGTCGGAGAAGCTGGAGACCCCCTTCACGTCCATCACGACGAGGTTCTTGACCTTCCGCTCCGAGGCGGCCCGGATGATCTTGTCCTTGAGATGAATCTCGTCGGGACCGGCCTTTGCCTCCCCCTTTCGATTTTCCTTTTCTTTATCTTTCAGCGGTATAAACCCCTCTTGTTAATGTATTTTTCCACCGACTCCGGCACGAGGTAGCTGATCGAACGCCCCTCCTTGACGAGCCTTCTTACTGTGGTGGACGAGATGTCGAGGGCGGAGATGTCCTGGAAGTAGAGGCTGTTTCCCGACCTGTGTTTCCAATGGCTGCCTTCGCCGGTCTCCCGCCTGAAGGCGCCCTTGCCTTCGGCATCCCTCCTGAAGGCGTCCTTGATCTCCCCCGGTAATATAAACTTCGGATTTTTCGAGTTGGAATCGGGCCTGTCGGTGACGACGAAGTGGGCGTACTCGAAGAGCTCCCTGAACCTCCTCCACGTCCCGATCTCCTTGAAGGCGTCGAGCCCGATGATGAAGTAGATCTCGCCTTTGTCTCCCACCAGCTCCCTGTAGTGGATCAGCGTGTCTATGGTGTAGGATTTTCCGCCCCGCTTGATCTCCAGGTCGGAGGCAGAGAAGCGGCCGTTTCCGGCAATCGCGCTTTTGACCATCCGATAGCGGTGCTTTGCAATGATGATGTCTCCCGCCTTGTGGGGCGGCTCGGCCGACGGCACGAAGATGACCCTGTAGAGATCGAAGGCCTCCCTGTTCTCCTCGGCGCTCCTGAGGTGGCCGAGGTGTATCGGGTTGAACGTACCCCCGACTATGCCGATTCTTCTGCCTTTGAGTTTGTTTCCCATTCCTCTCTTTGTAAAACATTTCAGCTTCTGAGCTGGCCGTCTCCGAAAATGATGAACTTGGTGGTGGTAAGCTCGTTGAGCCCCATCGGCCCGAAGGCGTGGAGCTTGGTGGTCGATATGCCGATCTCGGCGCCGAGGCCCAGCTCGAAGCCGTCGGAGAAGCGGGTCGATGCGTTGACGAAGACGCAGGAGGAGTTGACCTCGTCCAGAAAGCGCCTCGCGTTGTTGTAGTCGGCCGTCACGATCGTCTCCGTGTGGAGGGAGCCGTACTTCTCGATGTGGGAGACGGCGTCGTCGAGGCTGTTTACGATCCTCACCGCCAATATCAGGTCGAGGTACTCCTCGTACCAGTCGTCTTCGGTCGCCTCGACTGCGTCGGTGATGATCTTGAGCGTCTCCTTGCCTCCCCTTATCTCCACCTTTTCATCCCTGAGAGCTTTGACGACTACCGGGAGAAAATCTTTGGCGATATTCTTGTGGACGAGGAGGGTCTCCATGGAGTTGCAGACGCCGGGCCTCTGGACCTTCGCGTTTACGGCGATATCGGTTGCCATCTTTATATCCGCCGACTCGTCCACGAAGACATGGCAGACCCCCTTGTAGTGCTTTATCACCGGGATCATCGATGTCTCGACGACCCTCCTGATGAGCTCCTCGCCGCCCCGGGGGATTATCACGTCGATAAGCTCCTCGAGTTTCAGCATCTCGCCTACCGCCTCCCTGTCGGTTGTGGTTATCATCCCGACCGCGTCCTCCGGGATTCCGGCGGCCTTCCCCGCCTTTTTGAGAACCTCGGCCACGGCGATGTTGGAGTTGATCGCCTCGGAGCCGCCGCGGAGCACCACGGCGTTTCCGCTCTTGAGGCATAGGCCCGCCGCGTCCGCGGTGACGTTCGGCCTCGACTCGTAGATTATCCCGATGACGCCGAGAGGGATCCGCTGCCTCCCGACCAAAAGCCCGTTCGGCCTTCTCCACATGCTCGTAACCTCGCCCACGGGGTCCGGGAGCGCCGCAACCTCCTTGAGGCTTTCCGCCATCGAATCGATCACCTTGTCCGAGAGGGTCAGGCGGTCTATCATGGCGCCGGAAAGTCCCTTTTCCCGGGCGAGCTTCAGGTCTTTCTCGTTTTGAGCCTGGAGCTTCTTTTTCTCCCTGACGAGGGAGTCGGCCATCTCGATCAGCGCCCCGTTTTTCACCTCGGAGCCGAGCTTTGCTAGCCTGGTTCCCGCCTCCCTGGCCCTCTTTGCCACAACTATTACTTCTTCCTTTACCGACATGTCAAATCTCCCAAATCACGGTATCTTCAAACTTTATTACTGCGATATCGTCCATCATAGTATCTGGTTTCACAATTTGCAAGCTTCGGTTGTAAAAGCTTGAAAAACTCGTCTTCTCGGCCCATACAAATAATCAAGCAGATTACAGCCCCAGCTCCGCCGGGCCTGCCACCTTACCCAGCACCGCCGATGCCGCGGCGACGGCCGGGCTCGCGAGGTAGACCTCGCTCTTCGGGTCGCCCATCCTGCCGGCGAAGTTCCTGTTCGTCGTGGCGACGGCCCTCTCCTCCGCGGCCAGGACCCCCATGTGCCCCCCGAGGCACGGGCCGCAGGTCGGCGGCGATATGACGCCGTCAGCATCCAGAAAGACCTCGAAGAGGCCCTCATTCAAAGCCTGCCGGTAGATCGCCGGCGTGGCGGGGATTACGATGAGCCTCACGCTCTTGCTTGCCCTTCTTCCCTTCAATACCTCGGCGGCGAGCCTCAAATCCTCTATCCTCCCGTTCGTGCAGGAGCCGATGACGACCTGGTCTATCGGGATATCGCCGACATCTTCCACGGGCCTAACGTTGGATGGGAGGTGGGGCATGGCCACCAGCGGCGGGATTTTTCCCACATCGTAATCCCTCACGTCGACGTATTCGGCGTCAGGGTCGCTCTTGAAAATCTCGTTTTTCTCTGGGGTAGTTTGTTTGGTTCCTTTCAGGTAAGCAATTGTCTTCTCATCCGCCTCGAAAATGCCGTTTTTACCCCCAGCCTCGATGGCCATGTTCGCCATCGTGAGCCTCCCCTCGATGGTCAGGGAGGAGACTGCAGGGCCGGTAAACTCCATCGCCCTGTAAAGCGCCCCGTCCACGCCGATGTCCCCAATCGCGTGGAGGATGAAGTCCTTTGCGGTCACCCACTTGTTCGGCCGGCCGTGAAATATAAACTTCATCGACTCCGGGACCTTTAGCCACACCTCCCCCGTTATCATTGCGGCGGCGAGATCCGTGCTCCCCACGCCGGTGGCGAAGGCGCCGAGGCCCCCGTAGGTGCAGGTGTGACTGTCGGCGCCGATGATAAGATCGCCCGGGTGAACGAGGCCCAGCTCCGGGAGGAGGGCGTGCTCCACGCCGGAGTCTCCCCCCTCGTATATGTTCCCGATCCCCATCTTTTTGGCGAACTCCCTTACCCGCTTGCACTGGGCGGCGCTCTTGATGTCCTTGTTGGGGGTGAAGTGGTCGCAGACGAGGACCACCTTTTCCTTGTCGAATATTTCTTTCGCACCCGCCTCCTCGAAGACGTCTATGGCGATGGGCGCCGTGATGTCGTTTCCGAGGGCCAGATCGACCCTGGCCATTATCAGGTCTCCGGGGACGACCTTATCTACACCCGAGTGGGACGCCAGGATCTTTTCAGTTATCGTTATCTTGCCTTTAGCTTTAGCCTGGGACATTTACTTATCTTCTCCACATTCCGCTTGAGTTGGTTGCTCAATTGAGAAAGATTTTTAAGTCTCAAAAGTATTTTATCTGGGCTGTCTATCGTTTTAAACGGGGATTATACAAAGGTAATTTTTTCCCATCTTCGTTGAAAACAAACGATCGAATAGACCGGATTCTAAATAGTCTGGGCCTCGCTGACCTCTTTCTTCTTCCTCCCCTCCAGCTTGTTCAGGGCGTTTATAAACGCCATCGCCGAGGCGACGATGATGTCGGTGTGTGCCCCCGCCCCTCCGGAGCGGAACTCCCCGTCCTGGAGTCTCACCGTCACCTCGCCTAAGGCGTCGGTGCCGCCGGTTATCGCCTTGACCTCGTAGCTTAAAAGTTTGCACTTCGCGCCCACCATCTTCTTTATGGTTTTGTAGACGGCGTCCACGGGGCCGTCGCCGAAATCGGCGTCCCTCTTGATGTTGCCGTCGATGGAAAGCGTCACCGTGGCGGTGGGGATGGTATCGGTTCCGGAGCTTATCGCCAGGAACTGGAGCTGATAACGCTCCGGGATCCGCAGGATATCCTCGGCCACGATCGCCTCGATGTCCTCGTCGAAGACGTCCTTCTTCTTGTCCGCGAGCTTTTTAAAGCTCTTGAACGCCTTTTCCATCTGCTTGTCGTCGAGCTCATAGCCGAGCTTTCCTATCCTCTCCTTGAAGGCGTGTCTCCCGGAGTGTTTGCCCAGGACGAGTCTCGTGTGGGAGTAGCCGATGCTCTGGGGCGTCATTATCTCGTAGGTCAGCTTCTCTTTCAACAATCCGTCCTGGTGTATCCCGGACTCGTGGGAGAAGGCGTTCGCCCCCACGATCGCCTTGTTCGGCTGGACGGTGATTCCCGTTATGGCGCTGACCATCCTGCTCGTGGGAAAAATAAGCTCGGTCTTGATGTTGGTGTCGAGACCGAAGCGGTCCTTCCTGACCTTGAGCGACATGACGAACTCCTCCAGGGAGGTGTTTCCCGCCCTCTCGCCGATCCCGTTTATCGTGCACTCGACCTGCCTGGCCCCGCTTTTAACGGCGGCAACGGAGTTGGCCACCGCGAGGCCGAGGTCGTTATGGCAGTGAACGGAGACGACCGTCTTCTCTATTCCGGGGACGTTTTCCACCAGGTATTTGATTATCGTTGCGTACTCGTCCGGGACGGTGTAACCGACCGTGTCCGGGATGTTTACGGTCGTGGCGCCCGCCTCGATGGCCGTCCTCACGACCTCGGCGAGGTATGGAAGATCGCTCCTCGTGGCGTCCATGGCGGAAAACTCCACCAGCTCCGTCAGCGACTTCGCCCTCTTGACGCAGGCCTTGGCTATCTTTATCACCTCGTCCCTCGTCTTTTTGAGCTGGTACTTCAGATGTATATCGGAGGTGGAGACAAACGTGTGAAGCATCGGCGTTCTGGCGTCCTTTATGGCGTCGAACGCGACGTCTATATCTTTTATCTTGGCCCGCGCCAGGGCGACCACCGTCGGCTTTTTTACGGCCTTGGAGATCTCCCTTACGGCCTCGAAATCGCCGGGGCTCGCCACGGGAAATCCCGCCTCGATGATGTCCACGCCGAGCCTCTCCAGCTGCATGGCGACAGTGACCTTCTCCCTGACGTTCATGCTCGCCCCGGGGGACTGTTCGCCGTCTCTCAGCGTCGTGTCAAATATTAAAACCTTATCACTCATATATATCTTCCTTCTGCCGTTTAGAGGGCCGCTGGCCGGCATCTTGCCTTTTTAAACAGAACAATATAGTGGGGCCGAAAATCCGCTGTAAGGATTGTAATTCTTGAAGTGTTACGTGGAGCTAAAAATCGTTCCCACCGTTGCCCTTAAAAGCACCTCGAAACGGAAAATAATTCGATCTGGAATTAATCTCTGCCGAATTCCTTCCCTTGCCTCTACCGTTCCTCTTTTACCTGAACCTCGCTTACCTGCTCCCCCCTTTTTCTTGTCAACGATTTGAAGAGGAGATTTACTATTCCCGACAGGACAAAGAAGGCGACAATGGCAAAGAGCATTATCTCCGGCTTTATGGCGATAAGAATCAAAATAAGGATTAAGAGGAGAAGGATGTTGATCGGCCTTCTCCTCGCGACCTCCAGCTCCTTGAAGCTCGAGTACTTCACGTTGGATATCATGAGAAACGCCAGGAAGTAGACGAGACCAAGGATATACGGTCGATAGGTTTCAAGAGGTATTTCCATCTCGTTAAAGAAGAGGACCGTGGTGGCCAACATCAGCGCAGAGGGTGGAGACGGGAGCCCGTTGAAGACGCTCTTTTCGACCGTGGTTATCTGGATGTTGAACCTTGCGAGCCTTAGGGCGGCGCAAACGACATACAGGGCGGCGCCGAGCCACCCGAGGCGGGCGTAGGGGGTGAGAGCCCACTGGTAGACAAGGATCGCCGGCGCGACCCCGAAAGAGACGAGGTCCGAGAGGGAGTCGTACTGGACGCCGAACTCGCTCTCCGTCTTGGTGAAGCGGGCGACCTTTCCGTCGAGCCCGTCAAAGACGGCCGCAAAGATCAAAGCCCATACGGCGTGCTCGTATCTCTCGTTGATGGAAGAGATGATGGAGAAGAAGCCGGCAAAAAGGGCCATCGTGGTGATCAGGTTTGGAAGGATATATATACCCTTCTTCAGGTCATCCCTCTTGATTCTTCTTACCCCTCCTTTTTTTCTCCTTATTTTTACCCTTTTCTCCTTCATGGCAATACCCCCATAACGGTCTCGCCGCCCTTGACCTTGTCTCCCAGTGACACCTTTATTTCTGAATCAACGGGGAGATAGAGGTCGAGGCGGGAGCCGAACCTTATCAGTCCAAAACGAATCCCTTTTTCGATGGTGTCCCCCTCCACTGCGTAGCAGACGATCCTCCTGGCGACGATACCCGCGATCTGAACCACGAGGATTTTCACGCCCCCCTTGTTTTCGATTACCAGGGCGTTCCTCTCGTTTTCGGAGGACGCCTTGTCGAGGCTGGCGACAAAAAATTTCCCTGGAAAGTATTTTGCCTTGATAATCTTTCCTGCCATGGGGACGCGGTTGACGTGAACGTTAAACACCGACATGAAGACGCTTATCTTGATTGCCTCGGCATTTAGGAAGCTCTTTTCTTGAACCCTAACTATCTCGATGATCTTTCCGTCGGCGGGTGAGACTACCGCCTTCGGGTCACCAGGTATCGTCCTGTCCGGGTTTCTGAAGAAGGCGATCACAAACAGGGTCAAGATAATTAAGGGGATGGTTACATACGGCATCGCCTTCGGGGCATAGATATAGAGCGAAACAGCAACCACGACGGTCAAAATAAGCGCCGCGAAAATAAAGGGAAAGCCCTCTACAACAAATAGCGTGTTCTGATTTTTCATCTCAGTTTTTATCCTTGTCTACCTTTTTATCCTTGTCGAGCCAGCTCATCATCCCCCGAAGCTTTCTTCCCACCTCTTCTATCTGGTGGGCCTCGTCCTTCTTGGTGAGGGCGTTGAAGACCGGGCGGTTCACCTTGTTTTCCAGTATCCACTCCTTGGCGAAGCTACCGTCCCTTATTTCGCTTAGGATGCACCTCATCTCCTGCCTTGTCTCCTCGGTTATGATCCTCGGTCCGCGGGTGAGGTCGCCGTACTGGGCGGTATTGCTCACCGAGTACCTCATGTTGGAGATACCCCCCTCGTATATCAGGTCGACTATCAGCTTCAGCTCGTGGAGGCACTCGAAGTAGGCCATCTCCGGGGAGTATCCCTCGTCGACCAATATCTCGAAGCCGGCCTTGATGAGCTCGGTTACGCCGCCGCAGAGGACGACCTGTTCGCCGAAGAGGTCGGTCTCGGTCTCCTCGCGAAATGTCGTCTCGATCATCCCGGCCTTGCCGCCGCCGATGGCCGACCCGTAGGCCAGCGCCACATCCTTGGTGTCGCCGGTGGGGTCCTGCCCGACGGCTATCAGCATCGGGACCCCCCGCCCCTGGGTGTACTCGTAGCGGACCATGTGTCCGGGGGCCTTCGGCGCCACCATGAAGACGTTGATATCCTTATCCGGCACGATCTGCCCGTAGTGGATATTGAAGCCGTGGGCGAAGGCGAGGTATCCCCCCCCCGAGATGGAGCCGGCTATCACCTCCTTGTAGAGGTCGGCCTGGGTTTCGTCCGGGGCGAGGATCATCACTATATCCGCCCAGGATGCGGCGTCGGAGGGCGACATGACCTTGAGCCCCGCATCCTCCGCCTTCTTCCTCGAGGGGCTCGATTCGCGAAGGCCCACCCTCACGTCGACGCCGGAATCCTTCAGGTTGTTGGCGTGGGCGTGGCCCTGGGAGCCGAAGCCGATTATGGCGACCTTTTTTCCGGTCACCTTTTTTATATCCGCGTCCTTGTCGTAAAATACTTCCACAATCTCCCCCAAATATCAAAAAATGAAAAGAGTCTCTTTATAATATTTCTTCTTTAGAGCTTAACAAATCGATCAAAAAAACGGTTTGATATTATGGCTCAACTCAAGGTTCCACCGATGCCGACGCTGAAAACTTTTTCAAAAGATATCCTTAAGTCGATAACTTATCGATCCCCCCTGACAGTGAAGACGTCTTATATTTGAAGTCATGTCAAGATTAAAAGCTTTTTTTTGTCACACGTCACGGCCGCAACAAAAACGACCCTAGCCCCCTAAACCAAGAGCATCTTATCGATGGACGAGCCGACCGGGACCATCGGGTAGACGTTCTCCTCCTTGTCCACGCGAAAGTCGATTATCACCGGCCTCTTGATCGAGATCGCCTCCTCGACAGCATTCTCCACCGCTTTCGGGTCTTCCACCTTTATCCCCACCGCACCGTAGGCCTCGGCGAGCTTCACGAAATCCGGGGCGAAGTCCATCGTCGTGTGGGAGTAGCGCTCCTCGAAGAAGAGCTCCTGCCACTGCCTTACCATCCCCAGAAAGCCGTTGTTGATGATCGCCACCTTGACGGGCAGGTTATGCTGGACGGCGGTCGCTATCTCCTGGATGTTCATCTGGATGCTTCCGTCGCCGGCGATGTCGAAGACGAGCTTTTCGGGGAAAGCCACCTGGGCGCCTATAGCGGCGGGAAATCCGTAGCCCATCGTCCCCAGACCCCCTGAGGTAAGGAGCGTTCTCGGCCTGTCGAAGTTGTAGAACTGGGCGGCCCACATCTGGTTCTGTCCCACCTCGGTGGCGATGATCGCCTCCCCCTTCGTCACCTTGTATATCGACTCCACGACGAACTGGGGTTTGATGACGCCGTTGTCCATCTTCTGTTCATAGTTTAAATGATGGGTGTCCTTCCACTTTGCGATCTTGGAGAGCCACTCCTTCCTGTCCGCCTTCATTATTCTCTTTCCCTTGGAGGCGATCTTAAGGAGCTTTTTGAGGGCGTCCTTGACGTCACTCACGATCGGGATATCGACGATTATGTTTTTGCTGATCGACGTGGGATCGATGTCAATATGAACGATCTTCGCCTTCGGGGCGAACTCGTCCACCTTTCCTGTTACGCGATCGTCGAAGCGGGAGCCGACCGCGATCAACAGGTCGGAGTTAGTCACCGCCATATTCGCCCTGTACGTCCCGTGCATCCCGAGCATCCCCAGAAAGAGGGGATGGGTCCCCGGAAATCCACCCAGTCCCATGAGGGAGGAGGTGACGGGAATGGTCAGCATCTCGGCCAGCTCCACAAGCTCCTTTGCGGCGGAAGAGCTAATTACGCCGCCCCCGATATAGAAGAGGGGTCTCTTCGCCGAGAGGATAGCATTGTAGGCCTCCTCGACACTCTTCTTGTCCGCAGCTCCTTTTATCGCGTAACCCTTCAGGTTGAGGTCCCCCTTTCCGTGATAATCGGTCTCGCCGGTCATCACGTCTCTGGGGAGATCGACCAGAACGGGCCCCGGCCTTCCGGTCTTGGCGATGTGAAACGCCTCCCTGATTACGCTCTCTAGGTCCGTCGCCCTCTTGACGAGGTAGTTGTGCTTCGTGCAGGGCCTCGTGATACCTACGATGTCCGCCTCCTGAAAGGCGTCGTTTCCTATCAACATCGAGGGAACCTGGCCCGTAAAGACGACTATGGGGATCGAGTCCATGTGGGCCGTGGCTATGCCGGTCACCGTGTTGGTGGCGCCGGGACCGGATGTAACGACGACCACACCGACCCTTCCGGACGCCCTGGCGTAGCCGTCCGCGGCGTGGACGGCCGCCTGCTCGTGCCTGACGAGGACGTGGCGGATGTCGAAATCGGGCATCCTGTGGTAGAGGTTCAGCACCGCGCCTCCGGGATACCCGAAGATCGTCTCCACGCCCTCGTCCAAAAGGGTCTTGAAAAATATCTCTGTTCCGGTTAATGCCATAATAAGCTTTCAGTTTTTAAACTAAACCAGTGGGTGTGCCTGAAATATTGTCTTTCTATCTACTTAACTCTGAAATGCCCGAATAATCCTCTGAGGAGCCCTTAAAGTATTGAAGAAAGGGCCCCTTAAATCCTCCGGCCTATTTTTTCCTGTGGCTCGAAAGGATCATCTCCATCCTGTCCTTACCCGCGAGCTTCAGCTTCTGGATCTTCTTTCTCTCCATCTCTTCTGTCGGCGTAAGGAAAGACTTGCTGTTGAATTGATCGAGCCGCCTTTCAAACTCCTCATGCTCTTCGGAGAGCCTTCTGAACTCTTCATCCTCGATCATCAATCTCTTTTTCAGTTCATCTTCTTTTTGCTTCATCCTTTCTTTCCCTGATAGCTTAATTATAAATTAGAGATAATCTAATAATTCTATTAGATAGATGAAAAAGTGTCAATATTTAATTGGGCGAATTTATTGACGCTCCTGTTTGATGCGCTTGCCGAGCTTTCCCCTTTCGAGATTGATCTCGGCGTCCGACTTCCTGACGTAAAGGGGCCTTATCTCCTCGAGATCGGGCGCCCCGGCCTCCTCATATTTCTTTAGGGCGAGGCGGCACAGGATCGAGGCGTCCACCTCCCAAAGCCCCCTTTCGGCGATCTTCACTTTTTTACCCAGCCTCTCCGCCGCTATTGGGACGCCGCTCCCAAGTATTAAACAATCTCCCCCGTGAAGCTCGATCAGGTCGAAAAGCCTGTCCGGCTTGAGAGAGCGCGGGTTGAGGGATCGCGGGTTGAGGGATCGCGGGTTAAGGGATCGATATTCCCCCAGCCTCTTCACGTCGCCCGAGGCGTCGACTTTGAAGGGCGCCGTGAAGACCTCCCCCTTCCTGGCGTCTATCAGGGGGAGGACGACGCCGTCGTGCCGTACCTTTGCGGCCATAACGTCGAGCGTGGAGACGCCCACGAGGGGTAACGAGAGGGAATAGGAGAGCGCCTTCATTGTGATGACGCCTACCCTCAAAGCCGTAAAGGCGCCGGGGCCCAGCCCCACGGCCAAAAGCCCTATTTCGTCAAGGGTGTCTTGGGAAATCCCCGCCTCGTTTAAGGCGGAATTTATCGCAAAGAGGAGGGTCTCCGAGTGGTTCCTCACCCCGTCCGTGGAGGCCCTTCCCGCAAGATCGCCGTCCTTCAAGACCGCAACGCTCGCCTTCGGGGTCGCGGTGTCTACACCGAGGACTATCATATCTATTTAACCCGCAATTTAACCCGGCGAGATTATCCTGGCGATATCGAAGTAGAAGGCCATTATCATAAGAAGGACGAGGAGGAGGAGACCTATCTGGAGCGCCACCTCCTTTACCTTGAGGCTTATCGGCCTTCTGATCACCGACTCGATAATAAAGAAGAGGAGATGTCCTCCGTCCAGGATCGGCACCGGAAGCAGGTTCAATATACCGAGGTTTATGCTGATCAGCGCGAGAAAGCCGAGAAAGTGGGCGAGTCCCCCCTTTCCCGCCTCGCCGGCCACCTGGGCGATCAATATCGGCCCCCCGATGTTGTTTAAGGGGATGTCCCCGGAAAACATCTTCCCGATGACCTTGAACGTGACTAAAATGATCATCCCGGTCTGTTTGAGACCCAGGTCGATCGCCTTTATGGGGCCGTATCTCTTGAGCTCGAAGGTCGGCGAGATCCCTATCATGTAGTACTCCTTCGGGGTGAAGTCCTCCCCTATCCCCTCGCCCACCTTCGGGGTGACCGAAAAGACCATCTCCTCGTCACCCCTCAGGACCTTGAGCTCGACGGCGTTTCCGCCCGAGGCCCTGATCATCTCGGACATTCCCTCCCAGCTCTTAACCGCCTCGCCGTTGATCGAGACGATCCTGTCGCCCGCCGTAAGCCCCGCCTCGGCGGCGGGAAATCCATCGGAGAGGCTCCCCACGACGGGGACGTCCACCGGCACGGAGACCCCGATCATAAATACCGCCCAGTAGGCGAAGACCGCGAAGAAAAAGTTGAATAGGGGACCGGAGACTACGATGACGCTCTTCTTGAGGTTGTTCTGTGCCAAAAACGACTCCGATTTCTCCTTGTCCGTGATCTCGTCGTAGGGGTTCTCTCCCAGCATCTTGACGTAACCGCCCAGCGGCAGCATCGAAATCATGTAATCGGTGTGCCCGACCTTTTTCCCGATCAGCTTCGGCCCGAAGCCGAGGGAGAATTTCAAGATCCTGACCCCCATCGACTTCGCCGCCAGGAAGTGTCCCAGCTCGTGGACGAAGACCAGTATACCCAGGACTATTATGAAATAACCGGCCGTGGAAAAAAACCCGGCCGTCTCTATTGCCATATCCATTATATTTTCCTTAACCTTTCGGCCTCCCGCCTCGCCCAGAGGTCCGCCTTCAGGATCTCGTCGAGGCCGGGGGTTTCTATTACATTGTGTCTGTTCATTACCTCGGAGACCGTTTCAACAATCTCCAGAAAACCGATCTTCCCATCGAGGAAAAGGGAGACCGCGGCCTCGTTTGCGGCGGACATAACCGCGGGCATGGTGCCTCCCGCCCTGAGTGCTCCGTACGCGAGCTTAAGGGCCGGAAACCTGTCGTGATCCGGGGTGAAAAACGTGAGACCCGCCCCGTTTTTGCACAGGTCGCCAAGATCGAGCTCCGGCACCAGGTTTTCGATCCTCTCCGGATACGAGAGGGCGTAGGCGATCGGTATCCTCATGTCGGTGGTACCCATCTGGGCTATGACCGAGCCGTCGATATATTCCACCATCGAGTGGACTATGCTCTGGGGGTGTATCAGGACGTCTATCCTCTCCCCGTCGACGTCAAAGAGCCACCTCGCCTCGATGATCTCAAGGGCCTTGTTCATCATGGTGGCGCTGTCGATGCTGATTTTGGCCCCCATGTTCCACCGGGGGTGTTTTACCGCCTCCTTTGGGGTTACGTCTTTCAACTCCTCGACGCCCCTTTTCCAGAACGGGCCCCCGGAGGCTGTTAGGACAAGCCTTTTTAAGCCGGTCTCCTGGTGGCCCTTGAGCGACTGGAAGAGGGCGTTGTGCTCGCTGTCAACGGGAAGGAGCATGACGCCCCTCTCCCCGGCCTTCTCCGTTACTATCTTTCCCGCCGCAACCAGCGTCTCCTTGTTGGCAAGCGCAATGTCTATCCCCTTTTCGATCGCCCTCAGGGTGGGGACGAGTCCCGCCGACCCGACGACCGATGTGACGAGGATGTCGGCGCCCGTTTCCGCGGAGGCAGAGGCTATCCCCTCGGCCCCGGAGAGGACCGATGTCCCTTTCGGGACAACGCCCCGAAGCTTGTCCGCCGATCCCTCGTCCCCCATCGCCACGACCTTAGGTCCGAATCTCTCTATCTGCTCCTTTAAGAGAGAGACGTTCCTGTTGGCCGTCAGGGCCACAACCCGAAACCTGTCCCTGTTTTCCTCGATGATTTCAAGGGCCTGCCCGCCGATGGAGCCGGTGGATCCCAGAATTGCGACCTTCTTCATTGTTGAGTATTAGTAGAGACTTGTAACATAATAGAATATGAACGGGAGCGAGAAGACGAAGGAGTCTATCCTGTCCAAAAAGCCCCCATGGCCGGGCAATATCCCCCCGGCGTCCTTCACCTTGAATCCGCGCTTGACGAGAGACTCTACCATATCCCCCAGCACCGCGAGGATTCCTCCTCCAAGGCTCAGAATAAGGACATCCCAGTGGTCCAGAATTTCAAGCTTTAGGACGTATTTAAAGGAGAAGACTAAAAGAACGGAAAAGAAAAGTGCCCCGACCGTTCCCTCCACGGTTTTTTTAGGACTCACAACCTCGTAAAGCTTGTGCTTTCCGAACAACCTCCCCGCAATATAGCCTCCGGCGTCAGTGCCGAAGTTGATTACAATAGCCAAAATAGTCCACTTCCAGCCGTCGTCAATCCTGCTCAAGGCGATCAAAAAGGAGAGGAGAAAGGATATATAGAAGATTCCGAATATCCTGATGAAGAGGTTTTCCGCCTTCCTTTTCGGATCGGATACTCGGAAGAGTGAAAAGGCCATCACGGCGACGAAGACGAAGGCGGTCGTCGGCACGACGAGATCGGGGTACCCGAAGAAGAAGGCCACTGGAAAGAGCAATCCCAACAGGACGTGGACCACAATCTGGATATTCAACTTCTCTGGATAGAGAAACGAGAGGAACTCGTAAAGGGCGACGGCGATGACGATGAGGACGATGAAAAATATCCCGATATCTTTAAAAAAAATGATAATCGAAAGGATGATGGGTATGGCCACGAGGGCCGTGAGAAGACGTTTTCCGAGCATCTATACTCTCCTAAAAAAAGCGTGGAGAAAAAATATTTTCATTCTAAAATGACAGGCCGCCCTTGTCAAAAAGCCGTATACCAAGTAAAATAATTGTCGGGTCTATTGGTCAATCTATTTGTCTGTTCTATGGAAATTTAAAATTGTGAAAATACAAGTGGCTGAATTTTGCCCCGTCAAGTTTGTACCAGAATCAGATTAAAGTTACAAAATTACGGGGGGTTGTCCGCCCCAATTCGGGTTAAGTTAAAAATTCACCCTTAATCCTCACCCCGTATCTGCTCGCTTGTGAGCCCGAAGCGCCTCTCCCTCTTGGAATAGTCCCTCAATGCCTCGAGATATTTCTCGGGAGTAAAATCGGGCCAGAGGGCTTCTGTTATGAAAATTTCGGTGTATGCCAGCTGGTACAGTAAAAAATTTGAGAGCCTCATCTCGCCGCTCGTTCTGATAAGGAGGTCAGGGTCGGGAATGTTCCTCGTGTACAGATGTTGGGAGATGAGCTCTTCGTCCACCTCATCGATCGAAAGGGCGCCCTCGCTTATCTGCCGGGCAATCTCGATGAATGCATCGGTGATCTCGCCCCTCGACCCGTAAGATAGGGCCAGATTCAGGTTCAGGCCGTTGTTTTTGCCGGTAATGGAGATCGTCTCATGAAGTATATCGCGCACGAACCCCGGCAGGGAATGGAGTCTCCCGATGGCGGTCAGCCTTACGTTGTTCTCCATCATATCCGGAAGCTCCTTCTGAAGGTATTCCCCCAGAAGGCTCATGAGGGCCTCCACCTCGAGCTCCGGCCGGTTCCAGTTCTCCTTGGAAAAGGCGTAGAGGGTAAGCACGCCGATCCCGATTTTTCGGCTTACATCGACGATGGTGCTTACGATCTCGCTTCCCTTCCTGTGACCCTCTATGCGGCTGAGATTCCGCTCCTTGGCCCATCGTCCGTTCCCGTCCATTATTATCGCAACGTGGTGGGGAATGTTCTTGAGGTCCTTTATTTCATCGACTACGCTCAAATCTCCATAATCTCCTTTTCTTTTTCCGCGAAGATCTCGTCGGTCTTCTTGACAAAATCGTTGGTAATCTCCTGAACCTTCTCCTGGAGACGAAAAAAGTCGTCCTCGGATATCTCCTTCTCCTTTTTCATCTCCTTTAAGAAGTCGTTGGAGTCTCTCCTGTGGTTTCTGAGGGCTATCTTGTAATCCTCGCTCATATTTTTCACGTGCTTGACGAGCTCTTTCCTCCGCTCTTCGGTGAGGCTCGGGATCGTAATCCTTATGAGCTTACCGTCGTTTTGGGGCGTCAGGCCCAGGTCCGACTTCAGAATCGACTTCTCGATATCCCCTATCGAGTTTACATCCCAGGGCTGAATGGTTATAAGTCTGCTCTCCGGGGCGGAGATCGTACCGAGCTGGTTTAGGGGTGTGGGTGTGCCGTAGTAGTCCACCATGATCCCGTCCAAGAGTGCGGTCGATGCCCTGCCGGTACGAATCTTCTTCAGCTCACTTTGAAAGGAGCCGATCGATTTTTCCATCGATTCTTTTAGGTCTTCGAGCACTTCTTCCATTATTTATCACCTCTTACTATTGTGCCAATTTTTTGACCCGAAACGACCTTTTTGATATTTCCCGCCTCGAGGAGATTAAAGACGATTACGGGAAGCTCGTTGTCCATGCAGAGGGACAAGGCCGTCGAGTCCATTACCTTGAGCCCCAGGCTCAAGGCGTCAATAAACTTAATCTCGTCAAACATTTTCGCGTCCGGATTCGACACCGGATCTTTGTCGTAGACTCCGTTTACCTTGGTCGCCTTGAGGATTATATCGGCGCCGATCTCCATGCCCCGAAGAGCCGCGGCGGTATCCGTAGTGAAATAGGGATTTCCGGTGCCACCGGCGAATATTACTATCCTCCCCTTCTCCAGATGACGAACAGCCCTCCGCTTTATGTAAGGCTCGGCCAATGCCCTCATCTCTATGGCCGTCTGGAGCCTCGTATCGAGCCCGCGATTCTCCAGGTAGCTCTGCAGGGCGAGACCGTTTATGACCGTGCCGAGCATACCCATGTAGTCGGCCGTGGCCCTGTCTATCCCCTGGGAGCCCGCGGAGATGCCCCGAAAGATGTTGCCCCCGCCGACGACGAGGGCCATCTCCACGCCCGTATTGAAGGCCTTTTCTACTTCGTCTGTTATATACTCTATGGCATCGGCGGAGATACCGAAGCCGTCGGATCCCGAAAGGATCTCGCCGGAGAGCTTGAGGAGAATCCTATTGTAAATAGAACCTGTCAATATCTGCTCCCAAAAAAAAGGTCCCCGTACCTGTCAGGCTACTTCAGCTCCTCTCCCAGCTGAAAGCGAGCGAAGCGTCTTATCACGACATTCTCGCCGGTCTTCGAGATAAAGTTGTTGAGGTAATCGGAGACCTTCATGTCGGTGTCCTTGACGTAAGGCTGATCCAAGAGGCACACCTCGGTGTAGAATTTTTTCAGCTTTCCATCGACTATCTTGTCGATTACCTTGTCCGGCTTTCCCGAATCCTTGGCCTGAGCCCTGTATATCTCCCTCTCCTTTTCTATGATGTCTTCGGGGACGTCCTCCTCGCTCAGGTACAGGGGGGATGAGGCGGCGATATGCATGGAAATATCTTTTACGAACGCCTGAAAGTCCTCGTTTTTCGCCACGAAGTCGGACTCGCAGTTAACCTCCACCAATACCCCTATCTTGCCCCCCATGTGGATATATGAGCCGACGGCCCCTTCGTTTGCGGCCCTCCCGGCCCTCTTTGCGGCCCTGGAAAGCCCCTTCTTCCTCAAGAACTCGATCGCCTTTTCCATGTCGCCGCCGGCTTCCGTCAGGGCGCCCTTGCAGTCCATCATCCCGGCACCGGTCTTATCTCTCAGCTCCTTTACAGTCTGTGCGTTAATCTCCATTATCAACTCCTTAAGGCCCCCGGACAATAGACCGGGGGTATCGATTCAATCTATCTTCAATCAATCACCACTGTCATCTTTGACCTCGACGCCTTCCCCGCTCTTGTCTCCGTCCGCTTCGGCCACATCAACGTCGGCGGCCGCCTCTTCCCCCTTGCCTTCGGCCGTGTCTTCGGCGTCAGACGATGCCGCTTCTTTTTTCGCCCCTTCGGCTTTAGGGGGCTCTTCGGCCTTTTCCTCCGTCGGTTTTTCGTCCGCCCCGTCGCCCTCCATCCCCTCGATCACCTCGACCCCCTTCTGTTTTTTACCCTCCATAATGGCGTCGGCGATCCTCGATGAAAAGAGCCTGATTGCGCGAATCGCGTCGTCGTTTCCCGGAATGACGAAGTCTATCTGGTCGGGATCGCAATTTGTGTCCACGACGGCGACGATGGGGATTTCCAGTTTCTTCGCCTCGTGTACGGCGATCCGCTCCTTTCTCGGGTCCACAACGAAGATGCACTCGGGAATGCCCTCCATGTCCTTGATCCCCCCCAGGTTCTTTTCGAGCTTCTCCTTCTGGCGTGTGAGGCTGAGCCTCTCCTTTTTCGACAGAGACTCCACCGATGAGTCCGTCAGGAGCGCCTCGAGCTTCTTCAATCGGTCTATACTTTTTTTGATTGTGGTGAAGTTGGTGAGTGTGCCGCCGAGCCATCTCCCGTTGACGTTGTGCATTCCGCATCGCTCCGCCTCCTCGACGATCGCCTCCTGGGCCTGGCGCTTCGTCCCAACAAAGAGGACCGTGCCCCCGTCGTTGGCAAGCTGGCGAACAAACTCGTAGGCATCGTCGAAAAGCTTGATGGTCTTCTGAAGGTCGATTATGTAGATCCCGTTTCTCGCCCCGAAGATGTATTTCTTCATCTTCGGGTTCCATCGCTTCGTCTGATGGCCAAAGTGAACCCCCGCTTCGAGGAGCTCCTTCATAGATATGTAGCTCATGTTTTCCTCCCTTACGGTTTTTTCCTCCACCCACCGGGGCCCGGGAGCCCGAATACCCCGTATGGTATCCGTTAACCACCGCCCTGCCCCCAATCTGTGGGTGTGTGTAGTTTCAAATCTTATTTTCTAACATAAAATATGGTTTTTTGCAAGACAAAAAACATCGGTTTCAAAATTGATTAATCTCCCGCCCGGCACCTTAAATCTATATAAAAATATGGATCCCGATCCCCAGTGCAAGGAGTAGACCGGTCATAAGGTGCAGCCCCACCGTCATCCCGCAGACCGAGACTACGGCCACCGGATCCTCGTATACCTGAAAAAGCCTGGTTACCGCCTTGACCGCCAGGGGCAGAGTCAAGAGCGAGATCAGGGCGAAGGGAGGGATAATCTTAAAAACTACCCCCATGATTATGGATAAATATGTGGCCGTGACCATCGCAAGGTAGACGTAACTCGCCCTCTTCCTTCCGAGGGAGACCACCCCGGTATACTTGCTGGAGGCCTTGTCCGCCTCGTAGTCCGGGTAGCCGTTTACGTATAGGACCAGCGCTATCAAGAGGGCCACCGGAACTGAGAGGATCGCGGCCGAGGGGGAGCAGGGCTTCAGAGTCATCACGTAGTATGTTCCCAGGACCATGACCGGCCCGAAGCTTACTGCAATGACAAGCTCCCCCAGCCCCCTGCCGATATAGGCAAAGCCAAAGCGGTCTATTGAGTAGGTAAGAACGAAAAATATCCCGACGGCCCCGAAGACAAGGAGGGTCGGCCCCGTTCGATAAATTAGATACAGCCCTATGATAATACCTAAAATCAGAAATGTAAGGCCGAGGTACAGCGTGTTTGCCGGGGTTATGATTCCCTCCTGAATGAGCCTGCTCCCGCCCGAAAAGGGGTTATAATATTTATTTATGTTGTCGGTTCCCCCCCGGTGGTCGAAGTAGTCGTTAAGCACGTTTGCCGAGGCGTGGAACGAGACCCCCCCTATCAGCGCAAATATAAAAAGTATGAAATCGAAGCTTTCCCCCTCACCCCTCAGGTATCTTGCGGCCTCGACGCCGCCGACGATCATCGGGACTATGGACGCCGTAAAGAAGGGTGCCCTGAGGGCCCTTATCAGGTTCATCTATCAGCTCCTGTATTCCGCATTTATCTTTATATAGTCGAAAGAAAGGTCGGTCGTCAGGACGGTGAAAGTGGATTTCCCCCTCTTGAGATCGATGGTGACTTCAAACTTGTCGTTTTTCATGATCTCGGCCGACGCCCTCTCGCTCTCGATTCCGCTTCCCACCCCGCCCGACACCAATTTCAGGTCGTTGAAGTAGATGTCCGCCGCCATCGGGTCGAAGTCGCCCTCGACGCAGCCCACCGCCCCGATGATTCGACCCCAGTTCGGGTCCTCGCCGAAAAAAGCGGTCTTCACGAGGGGCGAGTTGGCCACCCTGAACGCGACGTCCCTCGCAATACTATCGGCCGGGGCGCCCACGACCTTTATCGTTACCAGCTTCGTCGCCCCCTCGCCGTCCCTGACGATCATCTCTGCGAGCTCTTTTAAAAGCGATTCGAGGTTTTCCCTGAATTTGTCCTCGATGGCCGCTCCTGTTTTTCTGAACTCCGCGTCGTCCCTCGCCAACAACAGGACCATGTCGTTGGTGCTGGTGTCCCCGTCTACGGTTATCGTGTTGAACGAGACGCCGACCGCCCCATTTAGCGCACCCTTGAGGGCGTCTTCGCGTATAGGGGCGTCGGTCACGACGAAACAGAGCATCGTCGCCATGTCGGGCCTGATCATCCCCGCCCCCTTGGCGATCCCCAGTATCGTATAGTCGCGGCCTCCTTCTGAAAAGATCCTCTTTGATATCTTGGGGAAGGTGTCGGTTGTCATTATCGCCTCGGCGAAGACCGAAAAGCCCTCCGGCTTAAGGGAGGAGACGAGCTTCTCGGCCGCGGCGTTGATCTTGTCCGTGGGGAGCCTCTGACCGATGACGCCCGTTGATGCCGGAATCACCCCCTCCGGCGGGAGCTTCAGCAGGTTCGCCACGACCCCGGTCGTTTTTTCGGCGTCCGCAATCCCGCCGTCTCCCGTGCAGGCGTTGGCGTTCCCGCTGTTTGCGAGCAAAGCCCTGACCGAGTCTCCCCCGACCCTCTCCGCCGCGACAATAAGGGGGGCCGCCTTCACCCGGTTTTTCGTGAAGACCGCGGCGGCATTGGTCGGAGAGTCTGAGACGATAAGCCCGAGGTCGAGGGCGCCGTCTCCCTTTATCCCGGAGGCCACCCCCGCCGCGCGAAAGCCGGGGCATGTAAAGTCGGTGGAATCTATAGTGTTTTTTTTCCTATTCAACTTCTGTAACTCAATAGCACAGATCCGGAGCAGGTCCGGCCCGGTCTCAAATAACCGGTCGAAATGAAAAATCAGATTTCAACTCTAAAAAACTTGAGTATCCAATAAAGCCGTCCCGATCTTCTCTCCCAATCAAAAAACAGGAGGCAGTGAAATGAAATGGGCCCCGGGGCGCTGTCAACCGTTTTTATGTCTTTGGGCCTTGGTGCGGAAAGATTGAGATTCTATCTATGACGCCGCCGCCACCTTTCCGCAGCACTTTTTGTATTTTTTTCCGCTTCCGCAGGGGCAGGGGTCGTTCCTGCCGATCTTCGCCCCCTCCCGGACCACCGTTTTGGGTTTCTGCGGCGCGGACTCCTCGCCCCGGTTTGTCTGCATAGCCCCCCCCTCCGCCTCCGCCTGGGAGGCGGCCGCAGCCATCGCCCCGGTGAAATCCCTGTGGACGAGGTTGAGGTCGTCGACGGCGAGCCTCGGCCCGGCCTCCTCCTCCCTGGCTATCTGCACCCTGAACATCTTACCCAGAAGCTCCCCCTTGACGTTTTCCCCCATCTCGGAGAAGAGGTCGAATCCCTCCTTCTGGTACTCGATCAGCGGGTTTCTCTGGCCGTAGGCCCTAAGCCCGATCCCCTCCTTCAATTGATCCATCGCCTCCAGGTGATCCCGCCAGTTGGAGTCGAGGGTCTCGAGCATGAGCATCTTCTCGAGATGCCTCATGAGGGGCGGTGTGAGATGCTCCTCCTTCGCCCTGTACCTCTTGATTACCTCGTTAAGAAGCCAATCGGCGAAGTCGATGTTGTTCATCTCGGAGATTTCCGTGTCTTCCAGGTCTATCGGCATGGAGAAGTAGGTCATTGCCGATTCGGCGATGCCGATGGCGTCCCAGTCCTCGATGAAGCCCTTGTCGGTGGTGTATGAATATACGATCTCTTCAACCTTCTCCTCGATCATCTCCATGATGTCATCTTTGAGGTCGTCCTTTCCCAATATCTCCCTTCGCCTCTCGTATATGACCTCCCTCTGTTTGTTCATCACGTCGTCGTATTCAAGGAGGTTCTTTCTGATAGAGAAGTTATTTCCCTCGACCTTCCTCTGGGCGTTCTCGATCGCCTTGGTGAGGAGGCCGTGCTCAATCGCCTCACCCTCCTCCATCCCGAGGCGGTTCATGACCGACATGATCCTGTCCGCCCCGAAGATCCTCAGAAGGTCGTCCTCGAGGGACAGGTAGAACTGAGACGATCCCATATCACCCTGCCTGCCGGAGCGACCCCTCAGCTGGTTGTCGACCCTCCTGCTCTCGTGGCGCTCCGTGCCGATGATGTGAAGCCCCCCCAGCTCCGGGACTTCTTCCCCGAGGACGATATCGGTTCCCCTCCCGGCCATGTTCGTGGCGATGGTAACCGCGCCGTACCGGCCAGCCCCGCTCACTATCTCCGCCTCCCGCTCGTGGTGCTTTGCGTTCAGCACCTGATGGGGTATCTTCCTCATCTTGAGGAGGCGGGAGAGCTTCTCCGATTTATCTATCGAGGTCGTTCCCACGAGGACCGGCCTCCCCTCCCGGTTGAGCTCCGCGATCTCGTCCGCCACGGCCAAAAACTTTCCGTTCTCCGTCTTGTAGATGAGATCGGAATATTCGTCCCTCCTCAAGGGTTTGTTCGTGGGGATGACCATTACGTCAAGCTTGTAGACCTTGTTGAACTCCTCCGCCTCCGTGTCCGCGGTTCCGGTCATGCCGGCGAGCTTTTCGAACATCCTGAAATAGTTCTGGAGGGTTACGGTGGCGACGGTCCTCGTGGCCTTGGCTATGGTGACGTTCTCCTTCGCTTCGAGGGCCTGGTGAAGGCCGTCGCTGTAGCGCCGCCCCGGCATCATCCTTCCGGTGAACTGGTCGACGATTATGACCTCCCCGTTATTTACGACGTAATCGACGTCGTCTTCAAAGAGGGTGTAAGCCTTAAGGAGCTGCGTGAGGTTGTGGATCTTCTCGGTCTTGTCCTCGAACTCCATCCCCACCGCCTTTTTCTTCTCCTCCTTTTCCGCGGGGGAGAGCGACTCGTCCAGCTCGATCTTGATATACTCTTCGTTGATGTCGCCGAAATCGAACAGGTCCCCCAAAGAGCTCCTGATAATGCCCTGTCCCTCCTCGGTGAAGGAGACGTTGTGCTCCTTCTCCGAGAACATATAGAGGAGCCCCTCTTCGAGCTCCTGGGTCCTCTTGTCCCTCGTTATGAAGCCCTCCATGCGGGTCATATCTTTTTTTATCTCTTTTCTGTCCGCAAGCAGTTTCATAAGGCGCTTGTTCTTCGGGTCTCCCCTCTCGACGCGAATAAGGTTTATCCTCGAGCCCTCGAAGTCGTCCTCCCTCTCCATCTCCACCGCCTTCCCGAAGAGACTGTTTACGTGCTCCTTCTGCCTCGAAACGAGCTTCTTGATAAGGGGCTTTAATGTATCGTACTGGTGAGAGTCCCTCTCAACCTGGCTGGAGATTATAAGGGGCGTTCTGGCCTCGTCGATCAATATCGAGTCCACCTCGTCGACGATGGCGAAGTAGGGCTCCCTCTGGACGTAGTTTTCGAGGTCAAACTTCATGTTGTCCCTCAGGTAGTCGAAGCCGTATTCGTTGTTGGTCCCGTATACGATGTCGCAGGCGTAGGCGGCCTTTCTCTCCTCGTCGCTCATGTCGTGAAGGATCACGCCGACGGTGAGTCCCATAAACTCGAATATCTGTCCCATCCACTCCCTGTCCCTTCTGGCCAGGTAGTCGTTTACGGTGACGATGTAGACGCCCTTTCCGGTAATGCCGTTGAGATATGCGGGGAGCGTTGCCACAAGTGTTTTCCCTTCCCCGGTCTTCATCTCGGCGATCTTCCCCTCGTGGAGGACTATGCCGCCGATGAGCTGTACGTCGAAATGCCTGAGCCCGATGGTTCTCCGGGACGCCTCCCTGACCACGGCGAAGGCCTCCTCAATTAGATCGTCCAGCTCCCAGCCGTCTTCGAGTTTCTTTTTGAACTCTTCAGTCTTAGCCCTGAGATCCAAGTCGGAAAGCTTCATCATCTTCGGCTCGAGGGCGTTTATTCCCTCGACGATGGGAAGCATCCGTTTTATCTCCCTTTCGTTTTTAGAACCGATTACCTTTTTTAATACGGCGCCGAACATGGTGTCTTCCTCCGTACTTGAGACGATCTGGAATTAAGAATAAACCCCGAAGGAGGATGTCCCGTCGGGGTTGCTTTGGCAATATTTAAAACCTATCGGTTTTAATGAACTCTCCTTCCCGGATAGATATCTTCCGCTCCCAAGTATCTCCAAATTACTTTGATAAAGAAATTATATTGTGATCCGATAACTGTTAATTATAAGTGTTTTAATTCAGGATGTAGTTCTTCGGATTCACGGGTACGCTGTTTACGCGGACTTCGTAGTGCAAGTGTGGTCCGGTAGTAAGTCCAGTATGTCCGATGGACCCGATTTTTTTGCCACGCTTGACTTTATCCCCCTCCTTGACGAGGATCGAATCGAGATGTCCGTAGCGTGTTGTAATGCCGTATCCGTGATCGATGGCGAGGAGCTTGCCGTATCCCCCCTCGATTCCGGCAAACACGACTATTCCATCCGCGGGGGCGATCACCGGTGTTCCCACCTTGTTGGCAATATCGAGGCCCTCGTGCATCCTGAGGGTCTTTGTGTATGGGGAGCGCCTGTAGCCGAAGCCCGAGGTTATGAATCCCCTGGCCGGCCAGATGGAGGGGGTGCTGGCCAGGATGTTCTTCTGATCCTCGAGGAAGCTCAAGAGCTCCTGGATGCTCTCCTCTCGAAGCTTCGATTCCTCTTGAAGCTTGTCGAGGTCGACGCTTATCTCCCTCATCAGCGATTTTGTGTATTTATCGACGTCCGTCACGCTTTCACCCTCCTCTGGCAGCGGGCCGCCGACGCCGAACATCTCCTCTCCCTTGGTGTATTCCCCGATGTTGGTGATTATCCTGAGCTTTTCGTCGAACTGACGGATCTTTTCCATCTGGGCCTCCAAGGTATCTATCTTGTCCTGGAACTCCCGGATCTTCTCCTTCTGCCTCATGTTTGTCTCTCTGAGGTCGCCCACGGTGGTGGCCTTAGAGACAAGCTCGAAGTAGTTAAAGAGCATTACTCCCGAGACTATGATGAAAAAGAGGGTCAAGACTCCCAGGGCGGTCAAGGCCAGATCGGAGATCTTGAACTTGTGCACTTTTTGGGCTTTTTGAGGGACTATTATTATAGTGAAGTATTTCTTTGACCTGATAATATTTACTAATGTCGAAAGGAAGTTTTTTTTGGTTATTTTTCTATTCATTTTTTTATTCCTGCTGTTTATAATATTAAATCAAGATGAGACGAAGCCCCTAAAAAACGGATTTTTCTGTCAAGGTGGATAAGAAAACGGCAGTTTCTAAAATATCAATTAAATTTTTGTATGTCAAGTAAATTTTTCTAATAATATTCTAATGTTAGAGGCTTTCTTGGTATTTAAGGAGCCTAAAGTAACACTCGACTTATAAAGGCGGGTTCGATTCCGTCGATAAATGGCTTGACTTTTTTGGCTGTTTTAACTATCTATGAATCAAGGCCGAATTGGTTTCTTATGATTTTGCGATAACTAATATGTAAATATTTTTTTGATTGGTGTTTGCGGGATTTGACCATGGCTTCAAAAAAAAATAGGTAATTACGAGATAATCGAGGAGATAGGCGAGGGGGGGATGGGGATCGTCTACAAGGCGAAGCAGGCCGGGCTCGAGAGAATCGTCGCCTTAAAGGTGCTTCTCCCCAACCTCTCCCGGAAGGGGAGGTTCGTGGAGCGCTTCATGAGGGAGGCGAGGAGCGCTTGAGGTTTAAAACGGGAGATTGGATAAGCTCTTCTCCTTGCGTGGTTGACGGAGTGGTTTATTTCGGCAGTGAAGACGGGTATCTGTACGCACTGGAGTGAGTCAGGGAAATCGAGCTTGGGACAAGGCTCTATGGTCGGACTGTATCGCTCCCCCGTTGATGTGGGCGGGCCTGCGACTTAACTGATCTCCGTCCCCCGTTGATGTGGACCGGCTTCTGACCTCTTTGCCTTCATCCCCGTCCCGAATTGAACTGACTAACAACCGCTTTGGCCTCCATCCCCCTGTTGGCGTGAGTTAGCTTCCGGCTTCTTTGGTCTTCATCCCCGTCTCGAATTAAAATGACTCACGGCTTCTTTTGCCCCATCTCCCTTTTGACATGAACAGGTTTCCGACCTCTTTGTCCTTCGTCCCCCTTTCAACCTGAAAGGCTTACGACTTGTTATTAAGGTTGTTCTTCCAGCGGGCCATGAAGGAGTCGAAGGTGATGTAGTATGTCTCTGTGAAGGCCTCGTCGAATTCCTTTCCCTCGCCGATCGCTTCCAGGAGATCCCTTATAAAGCCGATCCCGTAAGTCCTTATCAGATAGTTGGTGCCGGAGAGGCTGTACATGTATGCAAAATAGGCCTGAGTCGTCCCAAGGCCTATAAATCCCCCCGAGAATTGTTTCAGCGACGGAATGTCTTTGTATTGTCTGTAATATTCGAGAACGAGCGCGTCCGCCTCCGCCGTGGACTTCCCCTCCATATACTGGGCCAGCCCCTCGTGGAGCCAGACCGGGCATCCGGTACCTGCGATGTCGTATATTACCGCATGGGTATATTCGTGGGTAACCACCGCGGTTAGCTCGTTGGTTTTGCCGCTCAGCCCTTTTATCGGAATCCGTATCTTTCCGTCAAAAATGGCGCCCGCCCAGTCGGGGGTCTTTGTCGCCTCCTTGAACTCCTTGTTCGTGTACAGGACGACGGTAAGCTTTTTCGTGGGATATCGGCCGAGGGTCACCCCGACCTTCTCGTAGACCTCTTCGAGAGTTGTCAGGAGGAAGTTCCCTACAACTTCCCGGGAGCCCCCCTCGTACTTGATGATAAAGTGACTTCCCTCCTTTGTGTCGAAGGTGCCCTCGATGGAATGCTCACGCTCGATCTTGGCAAGATATTTTTTGGCGAGCTCGTCGTCGGGGTGCTTTTCGGAATACCTCTTGATAAATACCAGGGCCTCTTCGAGTTTCTCCTGCTGATACAAAACTGACCCGAGGGACATCATAGTATCGTCGTCCTCGGGATTCAGCTTCATGGCGGTTCTGTAGTATTTCTCCGCCGAGCTGAGATCGCCCTGGACTTCAGAGACCCGACCCAGCCCCTTATATGTCGAAAACTCCTGGTCTGAATAGTGAAGGGAATAACCGAAATGGACTTTCGCCACCTCGATGTTGCTTTTTTTCAATTCCTGCCATCCCATGGCCGAATAACATATTGCGACGCTCCTTTTAAACGCTGTTTCGTTTGGATTTTCGGCCAGCGCCTTTCGAAATTTCTTGAGGGCCTCTTCAAACCGCCCCTTTTGAAAAAGCTCTACCCCCTCGTTATATATTTTCAGGGAGGATTTAGCCGGTGATTCGGGGATCGCTATATTGGGCTCCCTCTTGGGTGTCCCGGTGTCGATGGTCGGTTTTCCCCCCTCGTTTTCGTCGGGCGTGGTCTCCGGCGGCGGGGCGGCGGGAGGCTCCGTGGGAGTTTCTGTGGGAGATGGGGGGGACAGCCCCGGACCTGTAGGCTGATTGGTCTCGTAGAATTTCTTGTAGTACTGGTACATGTATGCCAGGGAGAGAAACAATACGAGAAAGATCAATAAAAGAATGAGATACCTGAGGGTCGGATTTGTCGATTTGGCCTCTGTTTCGAGCCTCTCGACCGATTCAGGGATATCGAGCTTCTTGTCGTTGAGATAAGACCTTTTTAAGGGACGCTTCAGCTCCCCGATGAGCCTCTGTTTGTCTTCCGGGCTCTCGATTACGGGGACGAACTTGATCCGGGCCCCCAGCTTGGAGAAATTTCTCTCAAGCTCTACGGCCCTTTGCTTTGGCGCCCTGCTCGATATGACAAGGGGAAGGTTTTCCAGCCTTGACAGGATATTTTTTAGATTACCCTCTTTTGAGCGGGAGGCGAGGTACTTTGCCGTCTCTTTTTTTGCGTTGTAGTTGGTGAAGGATTCGAGGATTACCTTGTAATTTCGCTCCTCGAGGTTTATCGGGAAGAAATTCTTGCACTTACTGCATTGGAGTGAGCCATCCGGGAGATTCGTCCCACATAGATTACAAAACATGACTTACTCTGGGGTGAAAATATAGATAACTTCCCCCTCCTTTGCCATACCCATCTTTGACCTGACAACACGCTCACGGTATTCTTTGCTCTTGAGGCGTATAAGCTCGTCCCTCAGGGCGTTATTCTCGTTCTGCAGGTTCTCGATTTCGAGGGAGACGCTTTTTTTTCTCTCCTTCATCTTAAGAAGGCTTACGAATCCCCGCTTTCCGAAGGCGGTAAAGCCCAAGATCGTCAAGGAGACGACTATAGCCGCGATCGTGAGGGTTTGTCTGAAATTTTTCATTGTCGTAACTGTTAAGATAACCGTCTTACCGGAATTATATCAAATAACCGAGGCAAGTCAAGCTTAAAGAGTATAAAGATTAAAAGTAAAGACGTTACTAATCTCCCGAGGGGGCGCAGTTTAAAGTACACCCTGACATTTTTTAACCATATTTTATGGATTATTCGGGATGGCCGGCCTTTTTGATCCAAGTTGAGCTTATCGACCGAAACGATCTTCGGCGTATCAAATTGTAATTAATAGAAACGTTATCTCTTCCAAAAAGCGATCCGGCGGGTCAAAATATATTATGTATCCTTTGAAATAATCGAATAACTTCAGCTGTTGAACTTTATGATAGGGATCTTCACAAAGGGGACCCCCTCTTCCCTGAGCTCCCTCTCCTCTTCGTCGGTTGTTGTGCCGCGGATATTTCTCTTCTCCTCGAAGCCGTGGTGAATTTTCAGCGCCTCCTCGGCGAAGCCGGCCCCCACATCCTCGAAGTGCTTGTCTATATGCCTTTGAAGGTCGTAGAGATATGTTTTGGGAGGGATTGGGCTCTCCCTCTTATCGGATGAATTCATTTCATCTCCCGGAGTATCCGAAATTGACTTGTTGCCGATGGAAAAGGTCGAAGGTATCCGCTCGACGTCGTTACAGCCGCAGTATGGACAGCTTATAAGGAGATTTTTCTTTTGCTCCTTGAACGAATCGCTGTCGGCAAACCATCCTTCAAAGATGTGGCCGTTGTCGCACTTTATATCGATCGCTATCATTTTCTTATTTGCTTTTATATTAACAAAAAGACGTAAGAAAAAACGTGAAAAAACGCCCCTTTTCGAGTTTTTGGTTTTGTCTGCTATTATCCCTTATTGATCATCTCGTTATCAAGTTTATTGTCGTCATATGAGATAGGCATAACCACGCTCATCCCCATCCCCTTCTCCTTGGCCTCGTTTAAGGCTTTGTCGGCCCGCTCGAAAAGGGATATGGTGTTTATCGAGTTCTTCGGCATATCCGGCACGACGGAGGCCACCCCGGCGCTTGCAGAGAGCTGGAAGCTTCTTCCGTTCTCTTGGAATACATTTTCCCCGATCTTTCTTCTCAGGTCTTCGGCCACTTTAAAGGCCCCCTCCTCGTCCGTGTCTATAAGGACCACAACGAACTCCTCCCCACCGTACCTTGCCAAGAGGTCGTATTTGCGGAGATTCACCGTCAGGATCGTCGCTATCTCTTTTAGCACCCTGTCTCCCACGAGATGCCCGAAATTATCGTTTACCCGCTTGAAGTTGTCGATGTCGATAATTATCAGAGACAGCGGTCTTTGAAGACGAGGGATTTTGTTTATCTCACGGTTCAGGTAATCCCAGAAATATCCGGCGTTTTTGAGATCGGTCAGCTCGTCGGTGGTCGAGAGCTCATTCAGCTTGGTCTTGAGAAAATCGATCTGCGTCTTGTACGATTTTACCCTGAGCGCGGACTTCACCCGGGCGAGAAGCTCGATCTCGTCAAATGGTTTTTTAATATAATCCACAGCGCCCGCATCGAGTCCCTTCTTTACATCCATCGAGGATGTCTTGGAGGTCAACATTATTATCGGTATGTCCCGGGTCTCGGACCCCTGGCTTAGAATTTCACACAGCGATATTCCGTCCATCCTCGGCATAACCACATCGAGGACGATAAGGTCGGGATTTACTTCGTATGCGAGCCTTATCCCCTCGAGGCCGTCCTTCGCCTCGACTACTTCGTAGTCCTTGGTGGAGAGGGTGTCCTTAATCATTTCCCGTGTCAGCTCGGTATCCTCTACTATCAACACTTTTTTCAAGGCTACTCCAGTCTTTCTTAATAATAGTAAAACTCCAAAAATATTATAACAGTAATAACATTTCCAGTCAAGATTTATCCCCGAGGCCCCCTTATCGGTTAAAGTGAGCGAACCCTGTGCGAAAAAAATCGGCGCTCCCTTCACCTTGGTAATCCCCTTTTAAGGGAATGAAACCTCTTGGCCTTGTACCTTAAAGGCGGCTGCAATTCTAAAAAAACGGATTATATATAACGCACTAAAATTTTTCAACAAATATCTTGACAAAATGATTTGAAAAGAAATATAATTAATAGTTTCTATTGAGTTTTAATGTTAACTTGGCCTTAAGTTACTTTTATATATTGTATTGGTGGGGAGCAGCAGAAAAGTATGTACGCAGTAATCAAGACCGGCGGTAAACAGTACAGGGTGTCTTCCGGGGACACAATCACCGTGGAAAAGCTATCCGGAGACGTCGGGGACAAGATCGATATCGAAGACGTCCTAATGGTCGGGGGGGACAAAGAGCCAAAGGTCGGCTCCCCAAATGTGAAGGGCGCAAAGGTTACCGGGACCATAGTCTCCCAGGGGAAGGGGAAGAAAATAACCGTCCTGAAGTTCAAGCGGAGAAAGGGATACAGGAAAAAGCAGGGACACAGGCAGCACCAGACGAGAATCAAGATCGACGAGATAGTGGTGTAAACTCTCTTTTCCCTTCGGGGCCCGGGTCAATCACAAAATAATCTATTATCGTTGTTAGGGGGCAGGAAGGGCTTCAAGCTTATTAGAAACGTCGCTGTAATTATATATAACCGAGGAAGTACTTTTAGGAGTCAGCCATGGCACACAAAAAGGGACAGGGAAGCTCAAGGAACGGAAGGGACAGCGCGGGCAGGAGATTGGGCCTCAAGTGCGGGGCCGGACAGACGGTCAGCGCGGGAAGCATCATTGTTCGCCAGCGGGGGTCGAAGATTCACCCCGGAAGCAATGTGGGAATGGGAAAGGATCACACCCTTTTTGCCCTGATAGAAGGGGAGGTGAAGTTCGATACGATATCCGGCGGGAAAAAGAGGGTCAGCATCATCACCGAAAACTGATGAAGGTTTTTGTCTCGTTGGTCGGGCCCCCTGGGGGTGAATATGGGTGTTGAAGGGAGTAAGAAGTAAAAGGGCTGGGAATTGCAGAAGGGTGAGGATGTAAAAGGAGAGGGGGGCGGCAAAGGGGACGGCGGCCGAAATATAAAATATACTGAAACGAACGGTGATGTCTTGGAGGGCTGCTCCACTTTACGGCTCAATGCAAATACTGAGTGGGATTTGATATTCATCGTTTGAGATTACGAGAATGGCGGGTTTTTTAAAGCTCGAATAATTCTGAAAATATAGCAATAGACTTGAAGTCGAAGGGCGGACGTAAACTTGAGGAGACTTGAGATAGTCCGCCTTTTTTTGCAGGGGATATTCGGGGTGAAATTCGTTGACGAGGCCACAATAGAGATAAGGTCCGGGGCCGGGGGGGACGGCTGCGTGAGCTTTCGCAGGGAAAAACACGTCCCCAGGGGCGGGCCGAACGGCGGCGACGGCGGGAACGGCGGGAACGTCTATATAGTGGGCAATCCCCAGATGTCCACTCTCCTCGACTACAAGTACAAGCAGCACCGGGCCGCAAAGCGCGGCGCCCACGGGAAAGGCAAGGATCAACACGGGAAGAACGGTACGGACCTGATCATACCCGTTCCGATGGGAACCGAGGTGGTGGACGCTGAAAAGGAAGAGCTGATCGTCGATGTGGTAGAGCCTGGTGTCAAGCTGCTTATCCTCAAGGGAGGAAGGGGGGGGAGGGGAAACGCCCGCTTCGTCTCCCCGACGAACAGGGCGCCGAGAGAATTTGAGAGGGGGCGGGCCGAAAGGTCGGCCGTTATCCGGCTTTCCCTCAAGGTCATCGCCGACGTCGGCATTATCGGGTTTCCCAACGCGGGCAAGTCTACCCTGATAAGCAAGATTTCCGGGGCGAGGCCGAAGATCGCCGACTACCCCTTTACCACACTTACCCCCACCCTCGGGATCGTGTCCCTTGACGGCGAGAGGAGCTTCGTGGTCGCCGATATCCCGGGGATAATCGAGGGGGCGCACAAGGGGGTGGGACTGGGGACGAGGTTTCTGAAGCACGTGGAGAGGACCAAGGTCTTGATCCACCTCCTCGACCTGAATCCGCAGAGCGGGAGGGACCCGGCCCGGGATTACGAGATTTTGAACTACGAGCTGAAATCGTTCAGCGGTGCCCTCTCCAAAAAGCCCCAGGTGGTGGCGGCGAACAAGATAGACCTCCCAGGCTCTCAAGAGAGATTTGACGGGCTTTTAGATCGGCTCTCCACATTAGATATTGACATTTTCCCCATTTCTGCTATCAATGGGGAGGGGACCAAAAAGCTCCTTAATGCCGTATGCGGCGTGATGGAGAACCTTGGCGAGAGTGATGCGGAGTAGATAGGTAGAGGGGAGGGACGGTATTCCCCCTTTGGAGGCGGGATGACGTAATTGATTTATATTATTATGCGTAAAGAGCTGATAGGAAGCGTAAAGCGGGCCGTGGTGAAGATAGGAAGCGGCGTCCTCACGGCAAAGGAAGGGCTGAACATCGCCGCCATAGAGAGGATCGCCTCGGAGATAGCCGCTGTAAAGGAGCGGGGGATCGAGTTCGTGATAGTATCCTCCGGCGCGATAGCGGCGGGAGTGCCGAAACTCGGCTTTAAAGAGAAGCCCGCGGCGATGGCCGAGCTGCAGGCCGCCGCCTCCGTAGGGCAGACGTCCCTCATGAGGGCGTATGAGCGCTATTTCGAGAAACACGGAATCGTAGTCGGCCAGATACTCCTGACAAACAGGGACCTGAGCTACAGGCACAGGTTTCTCAACGCAAAGAACACCATCTCCGCCCTTCTCGGGTTGGGGATAATACCGATAATCAACGAAAACGACACGGTGGTGGTAGACGAGATTCGCCTCGGCGACAACGATTTTCTCGCAGCCCAGACGATAAACCTCGTCGAGGCGGACCTGCTTTTGATGTTGACCGATACCGCCGGGTTTTACGACAAGGACCCGAATCTACATGACGATGCGAAGCTGATATCGGTCGTAAAGAATATCAAGAGGGAGGCGAGCCACCTCGCCGCGGACACCTCCACGAGCATGGGGATAGGCGGGATGAAGACAAAGGTCGAGGCGGCACAAATGGCCGTCGAGATGGGAATACCGGCGATTATAGGGAGCGGCGTTCGGGAGGGCTCAATCGTAGATATTTTCAACACCAAAGATGTGGGCACCCTCTTTCTCCCGAAGAAAGTCGGGATGAAGAGCAAAAAATACTGGATCAGGTACTCGCCGAAGGTTACCGGAACGATCGAGGTGGACGAGGGCGCCTTCAAGGCGATAGTCAACGGGGGAAAGAGCCTGCTTCCCGGCGGGATAGTGATGATAACGGGAAATTTCAAGGAGAAGGAGATAGTATCGCTGACGGGTCCCGAGGGGGATGAGTTTGCCAGGGGCCAGGTCAACTACAACTATCACGACCTCATGGAGATAAAGGGTAAGAAGACCGGTGAGATAGAGAGAAGGAATGGGGATAAACACCCGGACGAGGTGGTGCATCGGGACAACCTCGTTCTCATCCACAGGTAGCGGTCTTGGGCGGGGTCGGGTGGACTTTAACTATCGGGGGGGAGCGGATGTAAGCGGCCGCGGATTGGACCGAGGTGATTTTTTTTAAAGGGAGATTTAGGCGTGAAACATAAGGCAAGGGCGTACGTGGTGGGCGATGACGTGGACACCGATGCGATAATCCCGGCGAGGTTTCTCAACACCTCCGACCCGGAGGAGCTGGGCTCCCACGCAATGGAGGATTTCGCCCCCGATTTCAGGGGGAGCGTGCGCACGGGCGGGATACTGGTCGCCGGGAGGAACTTCGGCTGCGGCTCCTCGAGGGAGCACGCCCCCGTCGCCGTCAAGGTGGCCGGTGCCTCTATCGTCATCGCCGAGAGCTTTGCGAGGATATTCTACAGGAACGCCTTCAACACAGGGCTTGCCATCCTCGAGTCCCCGGAGGCGGTAAGGGGGATAAAAAAAGGGGACGAGGTGGAGGTGGACACAGAGACGGGGGAGATAAAGAACGTAACGTCGGGAGTGACCTTTTCGGCAAAGCCAATACCCCCCTTTATGGCCGAGCTCTTGGCGGACGGGGGGCTCATCGGCCACATAAAGAAGGGATTGAAGAAATAGATAAATGAAGAGGTATCGGATAGCGGTCCTGCCCGGGGACGGGGTTGGGGTCGAGGTGACGCGGGAAGCAATAAAGGTCCTCGAGGCGGTCTCCACTTTAAGGGATGCTTCAAAGGATGATATAAAGTTCGATTTTGTCGAGTGCCCGGTGGGGGGGGCGGCGATAGACGAGTACGGCGCTCCGCTGCCGGAGGATACGCTTAACGTGGTCGAAAAATCATCCGCCGTCCTCCTGGGGGCGGTGGGAGGCCCCAAATGGGACGACCTCCCCACGGACAGGCGTCCCGAGGCGGCGCTCCTAAAGCTGAGATCGATCCTCGGCCTCTTCTGCAACCTGAGGCCGGCCATCGTCTTCCCGGAGCTTGTGGGGGCCTCCACGATCAAGGAGGAGGTTATTCGGGACATCGATATAATGGTGGTAAGGGAGCTTACCGGGGGGGTCTACTTCGGGATTCCCCGCGGGATAAAAAACGTTGGCGGTCAGAGGGTGGGAGTCAATACCCTCTCCTATTCGGAGTCTGAGATCAGGCGGATCGCCGACATCGCCTTCAAGATTGCTGGGGGGAGGAGAAATAAGTTGACCTCGGTGGATAAAGCGAATGTCCTCGAATCGATGGCCCTTTGGAGGGAAGTGGTGAGCGAGGTCGCGAAAGGATACCCCGATATTGAAGTTGAGCATATGTACGTTGACAACTGCGCCATGCAGCTGATAAGGAGGCCGGGCGATTTCGATACCATTTTGACAACGAACCTTTTTGGTGATATAATCAGCGATGAGACGGCTATGCTGACCGGATCCATAGGGATGCTCCCGTCCGCGAGCCTGGGAGAGGTGAAGGATGGGGGAGGCATGGGGATGTACGAGCCGGTGCACGGCAGCGCCCCGGATATTGCGGGGAGGGGGATCGCAAACCCGATAGCATCGATCTTGTCCGTCTCGATGATGTTGAGATACTCCTTCGTGGAGGAGGAGGAGGCGGACGTCATCGAGGGTGCGGTTGGAAAGGCGCTGGCGGACGGCCTGATGACGGCGGATATCTTCAGGGGGAAGGGAAGGGAGGTTTCCACCTCCGAGATGGGCGACTATATAGCGGAAAATATTAGAATATTAAATATTGGGTAGAAAAGGAGTGCTGAAGCGAATTATGGCTGATAAGAATTACACTGTTGCAGTGGCGGGCGCAACCGGAGCCGTGGGAGAGGAAATGATAAGGACGTTGGAGGGGAGAAAATTCCCAATCGGGGAGCTTAGGCCCCTCGCCTCGGAGCGGTCGAAGGGGAAGAAGATCAGGTGCAACGGCAGGGAAGCTACAGTCGGCGTCCTCGGCGAGGACTCGTTTTCGGGCGTGGACATAGCCCTCTTTTCAGCCGGCGGGGACAGGAGCCTCAAGTTCGCCCCCGCCGCCGCGAAGGCCGGGGCTGTGGTCATCGACAACTCCAGCGCATTCAGGATGGAGCCGGACATTCCCCTCGTAGTGCCGGAGGTGAACCCCCACGCCGTGGCCGACTACGAGAAGAGGGGGATCATAGCCAACCCTAACTGCTCGACCATCCAGATGGTGCTGGCATTGAAGCCGATTCACGACGCTGCGAAGATCAAGAGGGTCGTCGTCTCCACATACCAGGCGGTTTCCGGCTCCGGAATGAAGGCGATAAACGAGCTTACAGAGCAATCTAAGGCGGTCTTGAGCTCCAAGGAGTGCGATGCCGTTGTCTATCCTCACCCGATCGCCTTTAACTGTCTTCCCCACATAGACGTCTTCCTCGAAAACGGCTATACGAAGGAAGAGGTCAAGATGACAAACGAGACTAAAAAGATAATGGAAGACGACGGCATCGAAGTTACCGCAACGAC
>CAZIWT010000016.1:32737-38133 GCA_964542895.1 uncultured Thermodesulfobacteriota bacterium | reverse complement strand
TGGTACCAGCTTGTGGCTACCACCGCCCCGAAGGCGAGCTGGGTATGCCCCGAGGGAAAAGAGAGGTGCCTGGGGTCCTCGATAAAGAGATTTACCTTGACCGTACCCGTGGCGATTAGCCCCATCATTTCGTCTGCGGGCCTCGGGTAACAAATATAATCCTTGATTAACTCCACCACGGCCCCGCCCAGCGACACGGCGATCACTATTACGACAAACCGCCTTACGAAATTCTCCCTGTCGCATAAGAAGAGGGGAACGCCTATCAGGGCGGCGGTCGCGAGTCCCGCCCCAAACTGGGTGACGACAAACATCGCGACGTCGGTGAGATCGGAATGATACATCCCGTTCATTAAGAGGAAGAGCCTCCTGTTCAAATCAAAGATCGATTCCATCGATTAAAACCACCTCAATACTTCGTCCCGATAAAGCCGTAGCACCTGTAGATATACGTCTCTTTCGCACGATAGCCGCCCCGCCTCATAAAGAGAACGGTCGTCGGCTTTTCGTCGATTTTCTCGAACTCGAACCTCTCCCAGGGGGGGTCGTCGTAGTGGTCGTTTGCGACGTACACCGCGTCCCTCCCCACAAGGTCGTCGATATTCTGCCAGAAGTTGAACTGGTTTCTCCTCCGCCTGCTGGAGAGACATATGACGTTTTCGGGATCTTTCAGGGCAAATCCCAGCTGGGACGCCACGTTGTAATGGTAGGCGAGAATAAAGGGCCTCACCCCGTCCACCGTCATCTCAACCTCCATCTTCCTTACAACGGGGGCCACCACGTCCCAGCCCATAAGGTCGTTCGTGACGTCGTGGTGGGACTTCTCCGGCCTGTGGATCGGATATATCATCTGTATGTGAAAGAAGGCCATGAAGATAAGGGGAAATGCGACCCCGACCGCCACCAGCGCCTTAAACGCGGAAGTCCTCTTCATCCACCCCCTTACTGCGTTTAAAGAACCTCTCCCCTCCTTATCTCTCCCGGAAATCGCCCTGATGAGCTTGAAGTCGTAGAGCTTCTTCTTCCCCCATTTCTTAAGGTACTCCGGGTAGAGCCCGGCCGCGGCGACGATCAGGGGAACGTACCCGAGGGCCGGCCAGTGCGGCTCGGCGTCGTCGGTAAAGCACATGACGACGTAGAAGAAGAGAAGCGTCGGTACCGAGGTCAAAGCGATGAACTTGTAGTTTATATCCCCGCTTAAACTATCGCCCCAAAAGCCGCGCTTTACGGCAACGTAAAGGGATGCGAGGAGAAAGTAGAGGAGGATCGGGGTCATCACGAACTGCCCCCCCACCATCTTCCCCAGGTTCTCCCACTCGAACCCTCCGCCCCCGTGCCTTGTCTTAAGGTGAAAGGTCATGCTGGGAAAGCCGTGCTCCATATTCCAGAAGAGTATCGGGCTTGCTATAACGGCGGCGATCAAAATCGCCGCGTATAGGTGGGGGCTCTTTAGATAACCCCTCACCCTTTTGTCCGACAGGAGAAATATAAAGACGGTCGGCAAGAGAAGGATCGCGAAATATTTGGAGAGGAGCGCGAGCCCCGCCACGACCCCCAGGATGTACCAGTGGTAGAACTTGACTCTTTCACGTCCCTCTTCGCTTTGCACTTTTACGGTCTTGTAGAGGAGGTAGAGGAACAGGATCCAGAAGGTCGCCAGGGGGCCGTCCGGCACTATGATAAGACCCACCATATAATATAAGGGAAGGATATTCGTGAGGACGACCGAGTAGAAGCCGGCCCTCTTGCTCTTGAAGATGTCTACGGTCAGGAGATAGACGAGGATAGTTGTTATCAGAAACAGTACCGTGTTTCCTATCCTGACGAAGAAGGGATTGTCGCCCCCCAGCTTCGTCGTGAGGGCGATTATATACGCCACCATCGGGGGATGGTCGAAGTAGCTGAGGTCGAGGTGCTTCGCCCAGGTCCAGTAGTAGGCCTCGTTGTCGCCCAGGCCGATGATGCCGATGACGACCAGGTGATAGAGGGTCATAAGAGAGATCAGGACAATCGTGTATCTCCTGTATCTCTCGTCCTCGGTCAGGTTTTTATTGGAAACATCTCCCATATATCATCATATCAACATCAATATTGCAATATCGTCCGAATATCATCCTTCCCTTTCGAAACCGCCCTCCTCCTCGAGAACCGAGAGGGCCGCCTCCAAGACCTCCTCTACAGATATAGCGTCCATGCAGTTGGGGGACCTGTCGCAGGAAGGCCTGTAGCAGGGAGCACAGTCGATATTCGTAACCACCTTCCTCCCCAAGCCGAAGAGGTCTATCTCGCTTTCGACCGTGGGGCCGAATATGGCGATCACGGCAACGTCGTGGGCAAGGGCGATATGGAGGGCCATGGTGTCTCCGGTGATCAGGAGGTCGAGAAGCGAGATTATCGCCGCAAATTGTGACACGGAGTGACCGCATCCGATATCGACCACCTTTTTCCCGGAGGCCTTGTGAACCCTCTCAACCTTCTCCCTTTCCCCCTCGCCGCCCAGGAGGACGACCTTTATCTTTTTCCCGCCGGCCTTAACAGAGCCGAGTCTGTCGATCAGCCCGACGAAGCCCGCTTCCGTCCACGCCTTGTTGGCGAAGACCGGCCCGGCGCCGATATTGAGTCCGACGATGATCCCGCCTTCCAAAAGCCCCTTATCCTCGAACAGGGCCCTCGCGTAATCGTGATCCGCCGTGTCGATGTCGAGACGGTACCTCTCGCCTTTATACTCAAGGCCGCACATCTCGAAGATTATCTCAGGGTAGCTCTTTTCGTTCTCGTAAAACTTCAGGGGATCGTCAATCCCCAAGCGCAGGGCGTACTCGCTCCTCTTGTTATAGATATCAAGGGTGCCGAACTTCGAGAGGCAAAAACCGACCTTCCTCTTCGCCCTGATATTACCGGCCAGGCCCACCGCCCTCGGCTCCTTGTCGAGGGAGATCAAAAGATCGAACTTTTGCACCGTCAGATAGAGGACGCTCTCGAGGTTGAATACGAGAAACCTGTCTATCTCCCGATTCGTCTTGAGGAGCTGGTACGCCGCCGGGTCTGTGACCCAGGTGATGTGGGGATTTTCGTATCTCTTCTTGAGGCCGGAGATCAGGGGGGTCGTCCTTATCACGTCTCCCGTGGCGGCGAGCTTGATAATCAATATCCTCGTCCCCATAGGAAGGTAATGGGGGCAGCCGCCGCACAGCCGCCTGTGGCGACACGGCTTTTCTCCCACGTAATATATGCAGTCTCTCTTTATCTCCACGGCTCAAAGAAAGCTCACAACCCTCTCGGCGACGCGCGCCGAGGCGCCCGGCTTTCCTATCCTCCTTCTCACCTCCGAAAGATCTTCCCTCATTCTCTTTATTACGGTATCGTCGGACAGAATCGCAAGGGCGTGCCTCGCGATATTTTCCGCGTTTACATCGGATTGTATCAGCTCTGGAACGACCTGTTTTTTCGCCACAAGGTTTACCATCGCGATGTAGTCCACCCTGACAAGGAGCCGCGCGATCAGATATGTAAGGTAGTTCAGGCGATAAACCACGACCATCGGCGTTCCCATGAGCGCCGTCTCGATGGTGGCCGTGCCGGAGCTTACAATGGCGATATCGGCCCCCCTGACGACCCCGTGAAACGAGTCCTTCACGACGGATACGTTAAGCTGCGAATCTTCTATATATGGCGAAACGTCCTCGATCTCGAGGGTCGGGGCGAGGGGTATGGTAAAGGACGCGTTTGGATATTCCCTCTTGATTATCTCCGACGCCCCCAAGAGATGCGCAAGGTGTTTTTCTATCTCGCTTCTCCTGCTCCCCGGGAGGAGCGCCACGTTGGGCCGTCCGCCTTTAGCTTCTGCGTCCCCACTTCCCTTGAGGCTCCCCTCGACCCCTGCCACCACGTCCATCAGGGGGTGGCCCAAAAACTCGGCGTCGACCCCAGCCTCCCTGTAGATATCGACCTCGAAGGGGAAGATGACCACCATCTTGTCGACAAATCGGGCGATCGTCTTCACCCTTCCCCGCCTCCAGGCCCAGACCTGGGGGCTTATATAGTAAAAGATCGGTATCTTTTCCCCGTCTTTCCCCAGCTTGACCGCCGCATCGGCGACCCTGAAGTTGAAGTCGGGAAAATCGATCAGTACGATAAGGTCTGGCCTCAAGGCGCGCATCGATCCTTTAAGGAGATCCAGGGCGCCTTTTATCGTCCTGAGGTGCTTTAAGACTTCGATGAGGCCGACCACGGTGACCTCCTCCGACCTTACGAGGGCCAAGAGCCCCGCCTGTCTCATCTTCCTTCCGCCGACGCCGAAAAATAGGGTGTCGGGGGAGAGCGCCCCGACCTCCCTTATGAGCTCGGCGCCGTACTGGTCGCCGGAGGCCTCCCCGGCAACGATGAGCACCCGTTTATTTGCCTTGTGGGCCTTTATCTCATCGATACCGTATTTCACATCAAGCTTATCAGGCGGTGACGTCATCCGTTATGATCCCCATCTCCCTGAGCCTTTTAAGGGACGCCCCGAGCCTCTCCTTTATCATCATGGCGACTTCGAGGGCCCTTTTTCCGTCCCTCCCAGTGACCGGAGGCCGTCTCCTCGTCTTCACCGAATTTATGAACGACCTTATCTCGTCGCCCAGATAGTCGCTGGGGGAGATTTCTATGTCCTCCTTTACGATGGAAAGGCCGTTTTTGGCGTCGTTTATCCTCTTGTAGACCGTTATCTTCTGGGCCGCGTAGTCTATAGATATATAGGCGTCCGACTGAAACAGGCGGATCTTCCTCATCTTCTCGATGCTGACGCGGCTCGCCGTGACGTTGGCCACGCACCCGTTCTCGAAGTTAAGCCTTGCGTTTACGATGTCCACGTGGGATGTAATGATCGGAACGCCCACGGCGTCTATGGCGGCGATCTCCGACTTCACCATGCTCAAGATAATATCTATGTCGTGGATCATGAGGTCCAGGATTACGTCGATGTCGGTGCTCCTCTCCGGGAATGGGGAGAGCCTGTGGGACTCGATAAACATCGGCTCCTTGAGGTGACCCTCGAGGGCGATGATCGCCGGATTGAACCTCTCCAGATGGCCCACCTGGAGGATCAGGTCTTTCGAGTCCGCCGCGGTTATCAGCCTCTCAGCCTCGTCGACGGCGGACGTTATCGGCTTTTCCACAAAGACATCGACGCCTCTTTTCAGAAAATCCATCGCCACGTCGTGGTGCAGAACTGTGGGAACGACCACGCTGACCGCATCCACCTTGTCGAGGAGCTCCCTGTAATTCTCGTGGCACGAGACGCCGAACTTGTCCCTGACCATCTTCGCCACGCCCGGATTCAGATCCGACACCCCCACCAGATCGACGTTGTCAAAGGAGAGGTACTTCTCGATGTGAAACGTACCGAGATACCC
>CAZIWT010000016.1:0-32637 GCA_964542895.1 uncultured Thermodesulfobacteriota bacterium | reverse complement strand
GATCGACGTTGTCAAAGGAGAGGTACTTCTCGATGTGAAACGTACCGAGATACCCCGCCCCCACAACTCCGACCCTTACATTTTTATCCCCGTCTGCCAAAATTTCCCACTCTCAAAATAACCTTAAAAACAAAAGGGAATCCCCCACCTTTCACTCAAAAGCGAGATGTCCACTTATTATCTCAATTCAACAAAAACCATTGGATGCGATGTCGAAACCGCCCTCTATCCAACGGCCACTTTTAAACAATCAAACAACCGCCCCGGCCCCTAACAAACTATCGCAGTAGCCCCCTCTCCGATGAGCGTATGAAATCGATCAAATGTTTCACCTCGGCGACCTCCCCGAACTCACCCTCCGCCTCCTTCAACGCCTCATTTAACATCTTGTTCGACCGCCAGATTATCTTGTATGCCCCCTTTATGGCGGTTATCGACTCCTTCGTAAAGCCCCTCCTATCGAGGCCGATGACATTCGGCCCCATGACCTTCGCCCTGGCCCCCTTGCCGTGGGATACCTTCATGTAGGGCGCAATATCCATCGAGGTCATGCTCCCCCCGCCGATAAAGGTGTGCTCGCCGATTTTCACAAACTGGTGAACCGCCACGAGCCCCCCAAGGCCCGCGAAGTCCTCTACGGTTACGTGCCCGGCCAGCGTCGCAACGTTGGCCATCACAACGAAGTTCCCGATCCTGCAGTCGTGGGCCACGTGGGCGTAGGCCATAAAGAAGCAGTTGTCGCCGATGGTCGTCATGCCGCCGCCGTCGGGAGTCCCGCAGTTTATCGTGACGAACTCCCGAAACGTGTTGCCGGAACCGACCACCAGCTTCCCCTCGCCCCCGGTATCCTTAAGATCCTGGGACATGGAGCCGATGGAGGCGAACTGAAAGATCCTGCACCCCTCTCCGATCACCGTATCGCCTTCGATCACCGCGTGGGGCCCGACCTTTACGTTGTCCTTTAACGTGACGCCCTCCCCGATGATCGAGTAGGGACCTATCTCCACCTCTTGACCTATCGCCGCGTCCTTAGACACGATTGCCGTTTCATGAATTCTTTGAGACATCTTGATTCCAGCCGCAGTCGTTATGATACCTTTACAACAAAAGAGGACTCCGCGCATTTCTCCGTGCCGTTATAAATAGAGCCCTTGAACTTTATCCCCTTGAACTTTATCATATTACCGTCAATCTTGTTCAACCGTGCCGACACCGTCAAGCTCGCCGGGGGGGTTATCGTTCTTAAGAACTTGGCCGAGACAATCTTGTAAAGCTCGATGTCCCCCGGATTATAGATAATACCTTTTTCCTCCCCCTCGAGGGCGATAAACGCCTCGGCCGCCTGGAACATCGCCTCCACCTCGAAGACCCCGGGGAGCACGGGACGGCCCGGGAAGTGGCCCGAAAGGTAGGGCTCGTCGCCCCTTATGACCATCTCACACTCGATCCCCTCCCCGCTTTTGTACTCCATGACCCGATCAACAAATAAATAGGGCCGACCGTGCGAAACGAGGGAATCAATCCCGCCCAATTCAGCTCTTGGCATCTCCCTTCCTCTTCTTCAACTCTTCGACCTCTTTTTTGAGCTTCTCGAGCTCTTTTCTCATCTCCGGAAGCTTGGAGACCGCCCCCATCGTCTTGAGCCACTTCCTGTGGGGCATGGCGGGATACCCGGACACCACCTGACCGGCCGGGATATCCTTCGGGATTCCCGTCTTTGCCGTGACTATCACCCCGTCGCCTATGCTTATATGCCCGACGAGGCCGGCCTGCCCCGACAGGATCACGTTCTTCCCGATCTTGGCGCTCCCCGATATACCCACCTGGGCTATGATAATGGAGCCCTCCTCGACAACTACGTTGTGACCTATCTGAATGAGGTTATCCATTATGACATTGCTCTTTATCCAGGTAACGCCCATGGACGCCCTGTCGATGGAGCAGTTCGAGCCGATCTCCACGTCGTTGTCTATCCTCACTATCCCGACCTGGGGAAACTTTACGCGCTCGGTCCCTCCGTGGGCGAAGCCGAAGCCGTCCGAGCCTATTACCGTTCCGGCATGAATGATAACCCTGTCTCCGATCACGCACCTGTCCATGAGGGTGACATTCGGGTAGAGGGTCGAGTCCCTCCCCACAACGGCTTCTGCCCCTATATAGACGCCCGGGTAGATTACGGTCCCCTCCCCCACCTTTGCCTCCTTGCCGATATAGGCCAAAGGGTATACGGCGGTCTTGGGGTGGATCTCCGCATCCGGGTGGACGTGGGCCATATCGGAAATTCCGAAAAGGTCCCTCACCGTCTCCGTCATCAGGGTAACAACGGAGGCGAATGCGAGGTAGGGATTCTCGACCTTGATAAGCGGCTTTTTGTCGAACTCGATCTCCGGGGATACTATTACGGCGGAGGCCCCGGTCTTGTCGAGGTATTCCATATACTTGGGATTTGCTATAAAGGTAATATCCCCATCCCCCGCCTCGGCGATGCCGCTTACGCCTGATATTACCAAATAATCGTCCCCAAAGACTTCTCCCCCCACGTGGTCCGCAAGCTCTTTTAATGTCTTTTTCATCACGATCTTTAAAAACGCGAAAGGACTTTATTTTACTATTACCATCAAGATATTCAAAGGCAAACCGGAACGACCCTCATTCGGCCCTCCCCTCATCCGACCCCCTATCCAATCTTCGGTCAGCTGACGACAAAATTTCACAAAGAGACGCAATCCACTGACTCTCCGGCTAAAGTCCTGTCCCTCAACCTGTTTCGGGAACATCGGTTTTAGAAAAAAATCGATCGGGAGAGAGGAAAGATCATGCCGTAAAAAACAGGATGGATTTAAGGCCGCTCTCTCAAATCTAATGTAAAGGGGGAGAGAAGTAAATACCTCCCTCCCCCTATTCCGTTATCCATGTCCCTCAAGTTAACAATTAAAAGCTCGTTCCGATGGAGAAGTTCCACTCCGCTTGGCTTTCGTCAGGCTTGGGATCGAGGTTGTATCCCCACTCCACCCTGATCGGCCCCATGGGTGAGTACCACCTTATACCTCCACCGATGGAGTATCTCAAGTCACTTAAGCTCATATTCTCATCACTACCCCAGACATTACCCATATCGAAAAACACGACCCCTTTCATCTTTATATCCTCGAAGAGGGGGAAGATAAGCTCGAGGTTCACGATGATTTCTTTATTACCTCCGAGATACTCGCCCGTATTGGGATCTGTTGGACCGACACTGTAGGGCTTGAATCCCCTCAAGGTATTCAGGCCTCCGGCGTAAAAGCGTGCGTAAATCGGGAGGTCGCCCGATTCGAAGTTCTCGGCCCAGCCGAACAGCAACCTTGGATGAAACACCAGCTTCCAGTAAACGGGGAAGTACCAGCTCGATTCGAGCACCGTCTTAAGGTATTTTTCGTCTCCGCCTATTCCCGCAACGAATACGGAGAGGGAGTTTACGGATCCCTTGCTCGGATCGTAGAGATTGTCCCTTGTATCCCTGACTATCTGTGCCTCAATACCGCTGGTTACAGTCACCCCTTCGGCATCCCACACGTCGTCAGCGGCGTTGTAAGCAATATCGTCTATTGTCACCCTGTTGAAGATATAGGTGAGGAAAAGCTTGGTCTCCTCATCTATTATCCGATGTCCGGCGCCCAACTCGAAGCCCAGTGTTTCTGCATCATAGGTATCGTACTCTCGGGTTATGCTGTAGAACTTGACAGCCACAGACAGGTTCGTGTCCAGAAAGTAGGGGTCTGCGAGAGATACATAGTAGTTTGTATCGACGCTGCTGAACTCGGCGCTTGCGGAGACCTTGTAGCCGCGGCCGAAGAGATTCCTCTCCTGCACCCTGATAAGGCCGGTCACCTTTGCAACGCTTGAATAGCCCAGTCCTGCGGAGATCAATCCCGTGGGTCTCTCCTTGACATTTATTTTCACTACAACCTTATCGTCCGCGGTCCCCTTTTCGGTTGCGAATTTTACCTCTTCGAAATAGCCGAGGTTTTCCACCTTCTCCTTACTTCTTATCAGATCAGTGCCGTTAAAGAGATCTCCCTCGGCGAATTTCAACTCCCTGCGGATAACCTTGTCGAGGGTCTTGACGTTTCCGCTTATATTTATCCTCTCGAAGTAAGTCTTCTTCCCCTTCTCAATCACATAGTTAATGTTGACGATGTGTGTCTCGCTCTTTTTTTCCGTCTTGGGCTGGACATTCACAAGGGCGTATGCATCATCATGATATATCTTTGTGAGGTAGTTAAGATCGGCAATCAGGTTAATCCTTGAGAATTTATCCCCAGGTTCCGTTGTGAGGTTTTTCTTGAACTCCTCTTTAGGCCTTATGAGATCACCCGAAATATCCACAGTACCTATGGTATACCTCTCCCCCTCCTTGACGCGATAGGTAATATATATCCTTTTCTCCTTCATCTCAACTTCCGCTGGCTCCACCACCGCATCAAGGTAGCCGTGATCGTAGTATACGGCCGTCACACGTTCAACGTCCCTATCCAACTCTTTCTTCTTATATTTCCCCCTGTCGGTAAACCACCAGATCAATCCCATCCCCTTGTTGGCGAGACCCTTTTCGAGCTTCCTGTTGGAAATCTTGTCGTTTCCAACGAAGATGATCTTTCTGATCATCATCTTCTTCCCTTCCTTGAGGTTAAACTCAAGGAGGATCTCATCCTCTTGAAGGGGGGTAATCTTGTACTCCACCTCTATTGCGTGAAACTGCTTCTCTTCATAAAGGGTCCTTATCGCATCGATACTCCTCTTAAGGTCCCTTGTGCTTAGAACCTTTGGCGGCGTTATGGTAACTACCTCAAAAACGTCTTCAACCTTGATTTTCTTGGCGCCGTTTATCCTGACCTCCCTTACCAGAGGTCTCTCCTCCACGGTAAAGGTGACCTCGGTCCCCTTTTCGACAAGCTCGGTCGAGACTTCAACCTTGCTGAAATATCCCATCTCGGTTATCGCCTTGACGTCCTTCGCCAAGAAAATATCGTAAGGGAGAGTACCTTCCTTGCTCTGAATCACCCCAATGATATCCTCATCGGGAAGCCTCTTATTCCCCCTGATTATGACCTTGGTTATTATTTCGTCCGCAAAGATCTTCTCGTTGATCTTCTTCGCGATGTCACCCACCCTGTCCAAGACCGTCGCAAGCCCGTACGTCTCGATATAGAATCGCTCGGCGTCCTTCTTTGTCCGAACCGGCACCAATTTGGCGTCGATGCTTATGGTCTCGCCAACCTTGGTCATGCTCCCCAAGACGACGTAGTCGGCCCTCATCTTGCGTCCCACCATCCTGGCGTAAGCCTCGTCCATCTCATCCGGCGATTTGTCGCCTACGATTTCCGAGAGCTTCTCCTTATCGAGGGGCTCGATCTTCTCGTGGTACGCCAACGCCGAGAGCAGGACATTCTGAATGTCTGACTCATAATCCGATAAATTCTCCGCGGCGAATATCGAAAACGGCAACACCGTAACCTTTACCTTCTTTTCGGCGGCAAAAACCGGTCCAGCAAGAGCCACTGTCACAAAAGCCACCGTCATCATCAAAATAATGAATTTTTTACCCATATCGGCCTCCTGGGATTAAACCCATCTAAAAAACTAAAAAAACAACGTAATTATACCAGATGAAATACCCATGTAAAGGAAAAAACACCTAAAATATCACGTTTCTTCTATCTTTCCATCCACCAAAAGGAGGCGTCTCCCCTCCCTCTTCGCCAATTTCAGGTTGTGCGTTACTACGATCATGGTTATCTTGAGCTCCCTGTTGAGCTCCAAGAGGAGATTGTGAACCTCATCCCCCGTCTTCGTATCCAGGTTGCCCGTAGGCTCGTCGGCCAGCACAACATCCGGATCCAGAAGTATAGCCCGGGAGACGGCCACCCGCTGCTGCTCACCCCCCGAAAGCTCCCCCGGCTTATGATCCTTCCTGTCTTCGAGCCCGAGTCTCTTCAGGACATCGACGGCTTTCACCTTCGCCTTCTCCATGGGCCACCCGGAGACCAATCCCGGCATCATCGTGTTCTCCAGCGCGGTAAACTCGCTCAACAGGTGGTGAAATTGAAATATAAACCCGATCTTTTTGTTGCGAAAGGAGGCGAGCTCCCTTTCGTTCATAAGGAAAATGTCCTCTCCATTGTACAACACCCTGCCGCCCGTGGGGTGGTCCAGGGTTCCCAATATATGGAGAAGCGTTGATTTTCCCGCCCCCGAAGCCCCGAGGATATTGAGGATCTCCCCCTTCTTCACCTTGAGATCGAGGCCTTTGAGGACATCCACCCCCTTCTCCCCCCGGGAAAATGACTTGTAAAGGGATTGTATATCAATAAGTGCCATATTTATACCAACCCGCTTTCCATTTTTCTGTTTTTGTATTCCATAATCGCCGCTATGGTGTCTTCCACCCTCATTGAAATGTACCTGTTTAAGATCTCGAGTATCTCCGGATGCGTCCTGATCTCCTCCTGTATATCGTTCCTCGCAACCTCCACAAGATTCACGTCCGTCAGGGCGGTTACGCTGGCGGTCCTCGGCTTTTCCGTTATCACCGAGACCTCCCCGAAAAAGTCCCCCGGACCCAGCTTCGCGAGAGATATAACGCCCCCATCTTTTTCGGTTGAAACCTCAACCTCCCCTGAGCGGACGAAGTACATCTTGTCTCCCTCGTCTTGTTCCTTGATGATAACCTCCCCCTTCTTGAACTCCTTCGGGGCGAAGGATCGAACAAGTTCCCTCCTCTCTTCGACGCTCAAGGGAGAAAATATGGGCGATATGGCGATCAGCGTGTCCAAAACCCTGTTTTTGTAGAACTCGAAAAGGATATTCTTGACCCCGGGGTGCTTTTCGATGATCGAATCGACATCCTTTTTTGAGAGCTCCAAAAGGGTGGCCTCCGTAATCGACTTTACCGATGCGATACGTCTCGCGTCCGAAAAGAAGCCGAATTCACCGAAAAAATCCCCGTCGGTCATGTTGGTTATCCATATCTCGTTCCCCCTCTCGTCAACCCTGAAGACCTTTACCTCCCCGGAGGCGACTATAAAAATGGAATCGCCCTCATCCCCCTCATTTATTATCAGCGTGTCGGGGGATACGTCGATGGGATCCACTTTTTCGACCACCGCTATAAACTCCTCGTGGGACAGGTCGGAAAAGAGCTCCGTTCTGGGGTATTTCTCCTCCTCCTCGACTCCCTCCTTCTTCTTAAGTGCCAAACCCTCCGGACGCCCCACCTTCTCCTCGTAGAGCTTTGACAGGCGCTCTTCGATCCCCGGAAAAGACCGGTCCAGTTTGAGAATGAGCTTGTTTACGGCAATCGCATTGACGACAAAACCCTCCTTCGAGTAGAGCTGGGCGATCTTGTCGTAATATTTAATGGCCATCTTTGCGTCGCCGAGCTTGCGATAACAGTCTCCCACCTTGAGGCCGATCCGAAGGTCGCCCGGAGCAAGGTCGAGCGCCCCCTTGTATGCCTCCAGGGCCTTGTCCCAGTTCCCCTTTGCAATGTGTTTGGCGCCGGAATCTTTGAGATCCGACAGCTTGCTCTTCTTATTAGTCAACTAACCCCCCCCCTTTCAAATATATAAGTTCGACTTTAAGCCGCCGATTGCCGATTGATTGCCGATTGATTGATTGCGATTGATTGTATGCAGCCAATACTATTCATACCTAAAGGCCTCGGCGGGATCAAGCTTTGACGCCTGCCAGGCCGGGTAGATCGTCGCCAACAGGCAGAGTACCAAAGAAGATACCGCTATTACGAGAATATCGCTCCATACCATCTTCACCGGCAGCGTCGAGATGTAGTAGATATTGGGGTCAAGCTTGATAAACTCGTATTTCTTCAAGAGAAAACAAATAATATACCCGCTCACAAATCCCATAAATGTCCCGAAGACCCCGATTATCAACCCCTCGAACATGAATATCTTCATTATTCCACCGCTGGACGCCCCCATCGACTTCAAGATCGCTATATCTTTGTTCTTCTCCATGACCACCATTATCAGGGTCGAGGCTATGTTGAACGCCGCCACAAAGACGATCATGGCAAGTATCACAAACATGGCTACCTTTTCCATCTGGAGAGCCGCAAAGATGTTCTTGTGCATCTCCATCCAGTTTCTCGTGTAATATGGGAGGCCGAGCTTGGCCTGGATGTTCTTCCCAATATTTCTGACGTTGTAGATGTTGTCCACCTTTACCTCGATCCCCGTCACCCTGTCGTTCATGCCGAAAAAGGACTGCGCCTCCGAGATGGAGATAAAGGCGAAGGTAGAATCGAACTCGTACATGCCGGAGTCGAAAAGCCCCACGACCCTGTAGCGCCTCATCTTCGGCGTGAAGCCGAACGGTGTGATTTCCCCCTTCGGAGACAGGATCACCACCTCGTCGCCGTACACGCTCCCCAGAAGCTTTGCAAGCTCCTTTCCGATAATCACCCCCGGAAGGTTCTTTGACCTCTCACTCTGCTCCTTCTCCTCGAACTCAAAGATAGTGATGCCCCCGTACTTATCGTCTTCAGTATTCCTGTTTTTATCCGATCCCTCTCCCTCCAATTCACTGTCTATATCCTTCGGGGGGATATCCACCTTCTTCTTCTCGATCCCACCGCGAACTTCAAGCTCGCCCAGGTCCCCCATGATCAGGTCGTCTTTAAGAGTTATGACGCCGGGGGCCGTCTTTACGTCTATCCCCCTCAAGAAAGCCCCGGAGACGCTCCCCTCCGAAGTCAGCATCACCTGCCCGTAGATGAAGGGCGTCGACGCCACGACGCCTTTGACATCCTCAATATTCTTCATTATATCCGTGTAGGTCTTTATTCCCACCACCTCCTCCAGGGGGTGCTTCAGGATCAAGAGGTGCGAGTATGCCCCGAGGATCTTCCCCTGCAGGTCCTCCTTGAAGCCTGTCATAACCGATATGACGATGATCAGGGCCGCAACACCCAGGGCGACCCCCCCGATGGAGATAAACGTTATCAGGGAGATGAAGGACTGCTTCCTCTTCGCCTTCAGGTATCTCAGACTGACAAACAGTTCGTATTTCACTTTTCCTCCTTCTCCCTCAGCTGCGGGAAGAGAATGACATCCCTTATCGAGGGCGAATCCGTAAAGAGCATAGCCATCCTGTCGATTCCGATCCCCTCCCCCCCGGCGGGGGGCATTCCATATTCGAGGGCCATTATATATTCCTTGTCGTACTCCCTTATTCCCTTTCCGAAATCCCCCATCTCGAGCTGTCTCTTGAACCTCTCCCTCTGGTCATCCGGATCGTTGAGCTCCGAAAAGCCGTTCGCCACCTCCATACCGGAGATGAAGAGCTCGAACCGCTCCACGAACTCGGGATTGTCGTCGAATGGGCGCGAAAGGGGCGATACCTCCGCCGGGTAGTCGGTGATGAAGACCGGGCCTGTGAGCTTATCCTCCGCGGTCTTCTCGAATATCTCGCAGAGGAGCTTCCCCTTTCCCCACTTCTTTTCGACCTCTATGCCGATATCGGAGGCGAGCTTTCTCATCTTCGCCTCGTCTTTCAAGACCGCGGCGTCAACCCCGCCGTACTTCACCGTGGCGTTAAAAACGCTCACCCTCTCCCAGGGTGGTGTCAGGTCGATCTTCTGCCCCTGGTAGGTCATCACTTTGTTACCTGTTATTTTATCCGCCACATCGCAGAAAAGCTCTTCGGTAATCCGTATCATGTCGTCGAACGTGGCGTAGGCCTCGTAGAACTCCAGCATCGTGAACTCCGGGTTGTGCTGGGTGGAGATACCCTCGTTTCTGAAGTTCTTGTTTATCTCGAAGACCTTCTCCATCCCCCCCACGAGGAGGCGCTTCAGGTACAGCTCCGGGGCGATGCGAAGGTAGAGGTCCATGTGGAGGGTCTTGTGGTGGGTTGCGAACGGCTCGGCGGTGGCCCCTCCCACGACCTGATGGAGCATCGGGGTCTCCACCTCGATGTAGCCCCTCTCCATGAAAAAAGACCTCACGTCGTTGATCAGCCTGCTCCTCGTCTCGAAGACCTCCCTTACCTCGGGGTTGACCAATAGATCGACGTACCGCCTCCTGTACCTCGTCTCTACGTCGGTCAGCCCGTGCCACTTCTCGGGCAAGGGTCTCAGCCCCTTTACCAGTAGCCTCGATTCGGAAACCTCGATAGTCAGCTCGTCGGTCTTCGTCCTGAAGGGTGTGCCGGATACGCCGATAATGTCGCCGATGTCATACTTCTTTACCGCCTTGAAAGCCTCCCCAAGCGTGTCCTTCTGGAAGAAGAGCTGGATCCTGCCGGTACCGTCCTGGATATGGGCGAAGGATGCCTTGCCGAAGTCCCGCTTCGACACGAGCCTCCCAGCGAGACTGAAGGATTTTTTTACCTTTTCAAGCTCCTCCTTCGTCTTTCCCCCAAGGCTATCGATTATCTCTTTGGCCGAGTTTTCCGGCCTGAAGTCGTTCGGGTAGGGGTTTTCCCCCGCCTCCCTTATCGCGTCCCTCTTCTGGCGCCTGACCCGGATCAGCTCCTCCTCCGCCTTTTCCGTCTTTACCTCGCTTTTCTCCTTATTCGACAAATACAGCTCCTTGCACTAATGTATCAGGTCAAGATATATTATCTTTACGGTATAGTCAAGCCAAAACGTAAGGGGGAAGATATGGGTGGGGGGTGCTGGTGTGATTCCTCTTTGATGACATTACTTGGTGAAATGAATGAGCTGATATTCTGTCATTCCCAACTCGACTGGAAATTCAATATTCTGTCATTCCCGACCTGATCGGGAATCCAGAAAGATATTAATATGGATTCCCACTTTCGCGGGAATGACGAAAATTTCTTTACTATTTCACCATTGGGGCAAAGACCACCCGATTGCCTCGTCGTTCGCCCGACCTTTTGTCGGACTTACTCCTCGCAATGACAATGAATTTTAAGAAAACGGGGGGCAAAGGTGCCCCCCTAATACATATTAAACAGTAAACCTAAAAGCCGTCCATCCCCTCAATCTCCTCCCTGCCCGGAAAACCTCTCCATGTCCCTGTCGTGGAAGACCGAGGCCAAATAAAACAGCAGCGCCGCGATGAAGGCGACGGCCGGCACGAACATAAACGCCATCGTCAGGTTCGGCTCTTCCGGTGTGCCGAAGAGGTCCGAGAGAAAGCCGACCAGAACCGGCGCGTAGCCCGCCAGCGTGCCGTATGTGATGAAAACGAGGACACCCATGCTTATGCTCCTGACCTCCCTCGGCACGAGGTCCTGGCTGACCGAGTAGGCGGGCGCCGTGTATGCGAACATCAAAACTCCCACTACCATGAAGACTATATAGGCTGCGTCGAAGATCCCCGCGGTATCGATAAAAAAGCTTACGTAGAGCATAATCCCCAAGAGCAGGGCGATCAGGGCGGCTGTTGTTGGCCTGGCGTTGGGACGCCTCTTCCTCCACCTGTCGGCTATGGTACCGCCCAAGATGGGCCCGAATATCGACACGGCTATGATGCCCCCCATAAGTATCGTTGCCTTGTCCACTTCGATTCCCCTTGTCCTCACAAAGTAGGTGGGGAGCCAGTGACCCAGGGCGGCGCCCACAAAGCTCATCGCCGCGACCCCAAAATAGGTCAGGATCAGAGTGGGGGTCTTGAGCATTTTTAATATAAGCCGTGCCGTCTCCGAAAACCGCATTGACGATTCATCGACCGGGGGGTTCGGGTAGTCTTTTGTTACTAGGACGAGAATGCCGAGCAGAATCCCCGGTATAGCGAAGAAGTAGAAGGGCGCCCGCCAGCCGAGTCCGAAGATGTCCGCCTTTGCCATAATCCCAGCGACGACGAGTCCCACGATGGTCCCGAGGGGAGCCCCCAGGTTAAAAACGCCCAGGACCTTTCCCCTGTCCTTTTCCGGGAAGGAGCCGGAGACGTAGGCGATTCCGCCGGGGGCGAACCCCGCCTCGCCGACGCCCACGCCCCCCCTCGCGGCGAAGACCTGGGAGAACCTTGCCCCCATCCCGGAGAGAAACGTAGCCAGGCTCCATACCAGCGCCATGAGTGAGATGGTCTTCTTCCTGCTCCACCGGTCGCAGAGAATCCCGACCGGGATCGTCAACACCGCCACCACTATGAAGTATATCGTCCCCAGCCAGCCGCACTGGGCGTCAGTCAGCACAAGATCTTCCTTTATCAAGGGGAGCGTGGCGGAAAGCACCATCCTGTCCATATAGTTTATGAGGTAGAGGAGGGTCACCACAACGAGGGTGAATACCGCCGAGGGGCCGCCCTCTCTAAACTCGCCCTCTTTTACAATATTTGCGTCGCCCGACGATCTCTTGGCCATAATCGCTCCGTTCCAATTTCTTATAATTCGGTTTTGCCTAAAGGGGTATCGTGAGTTCGTCCATCGTCTCCGGGGCGCTGGTCAGCTTCACGTTTCCGGTCTCCGTTATCAAGACCGTGTCGGAGTGGCGAAAGCCCCCCTGCCCCTCGATATATATACCCGGCTCTACGCTGATGATCATATCCGGGACAATCTCCCTATCGTCGCCTATGGCAAGAAACGGCGCCTCGTGCCCCGTAATCCCCATGCCGTGTCCCGTCCGGTGGAGGATGTAATCCTCGTATCCCGCGTCTATTACTATCTTCCTCACTTTTTTGTCTATGTCGCTGAAGCGGGCGCCGGGCACAGCCAGCTCGTAGGCCAAACTCCTCGCCTCTATCATCGTGTCGAACGGCTTCTTGGCATTTTCCGGCACCTTGCCTAAGAAAAACGTCCGCTCTATCTCCACGCCGTATCCGTCCACTTGCCCCCCGATGATCGAAACCTGGGGGCCGCCCTCCTCCATTGGCATGAAGGGCTTCGGGATCCTGTGGGGATCGTGGGATATGGACGGGGGCCAGACCGCCGCCAGAAACCTCGTCACAATCAGGTTTGCCTCCGGGATCTCGCCAAGCGCCTTTCCCATCATCGCCCTTACCGTCTCGCCGTAGACGGTGATCTCCATCGCCCCGGGGCGGGTGATCTCGAGGAGCTTCTCGTGCCCCTCGCTGATTATCTGACAGCCGTGGACGGTCCGCCCAATCTCGTACTTCGTTTTGACCAGGCGCACATCGTCGATGATGTCGTCTACGACTATCTTTCCCGGGGTCCGGTTGTAGATCCCCACCGGCATGGCGGACTCCACCGCGACGGAGGCGGAATCTTCGATCTCCGCCCGGTAGATATCGAACCAGTTTTCTCCCTTAGGCGCCGGGAACTCGTAGTATATCTTGTAGTCGAGGGGGAGCCTCGCCCTCGCCTTGACGTGGCTCGTCTCCAGGAGGGGACACACTATCCTGACCGTTCCCTTTTTCGGGATTATCAATATGAAGGGGCGCTCGTGCACGAGGTTGGCAAAGTTGGTGAGGTAGTAGATATTGACCGGGTCGAAGGAAACGTAGTAGTCGTAGTTCTTCTCGTCCATCTTTGCCCTGATCTTCTCGACCCTCGAGGTCAGCTCCTCCTCGGTGGGGGGGGTTGTTATCGGTTCCGGCAGCTTAGTCATGGTTTCCTCCTGTGATAAAGACGTGATTTTTATGTAGGTTCTATATTTATATAGATTATATGTCGGCTTGTCAGTGGAACCCGGCACACGGGCCGACCCTCTGGATTCCCGCTTCCCAAGGAAACGACGTATAGCGAAAAGACGACGAACTCACCGGCTAATCCCAATTAAAAGGACGCTTTTAAAAGCGCCCGTTAAGCCCACCCTGACTCCCCCATCTTCATATTTACTCTATTTTTCAACTTCCCCTGCTCCTTCAACAATATACGAACGGGAACAAACAAAACGGGAACCGAGCCACCCCTATCCCTACTTCCCCCTCAGCGAGTTTATCTTCCCCATTACCCCCACGGGATCCGGAATCCCCTTTACGGCAAACTCGTAGCCGGACGTCCCCGCCGTTGCGATCATCAGACTTCCTATCCCCACGATACGCTGGGGAAAGGTCTGCTTGATGTCGACCGTGCGGATATCGCTCAAAAAAAGCTCCTTGACGTGTCTTGATAAGATCCCCCTCTCCAAAACGAGCCTGTTTTTAAAAATATAGAGGCGGAGGGAAAACCTTTTGGTTATCGCAATAAAGGGGGGAACGATGAGGAAGAAGAAGAAAAAATGCCAGAAGTAGTTCCACCACGACCGCTGGACTACTAATATTGCCTTTTCTTTTGTCATATCGACCTCTATATCTATCTCTCAAAGGGGAAAAAGTCGAACCGGGGAAGAATCGATATTATCGCCCTCGGATACCCGGGATTTGAAGAGTCAATCGGCTGAACAGTTAAACGAAATAGTTAAACGTTTGAGGGAATAAATGCCGACCTCTCAATTGCTAAAAACAGAAAATGCCGGGTCCGTTAAAAAGATGTAAAAGGTTTAAAGTTACTTCTCCCCCTTCGACACCTCGACGACTACGGTCCCGGCGGCGAGATCCCCCACGCGGCAGCCGTTGACATCGACGACGCAGTAATACGCCTCGAACAGAATCACCACAAGGCCGAGGGTTATAATCACCACCCACCCGAAAACGGGGATCAACGAAAAGAGGTAGATAACGGTGAGGTGAACGTTCCTCACCATCGACTCCTTAAACGTAATAGTCTCTCCGTCATCGAGCTTTACGACCCTGATTCCCGTTATCCGTTTCCCAAGGCTCTGGCCTCCGGTCAGGCCGTCGGCGAACAGTATGTATGTAGCCCCCATCAGCGTCCCCACGGGATCGAGAACGAGGCCCAGCGCCGAGGCTATTAGTCCGTCTATAAACTTTGCAAGAAAGCGGTTTGTCAAATCCGCCTTTTTAATTTTCTTCGGCATCGCTGTTTTCCCTGATAAAAAGTATGAATGCCATGGCGGGGCGCTTGCTTGCCTCCCTCATGGCGAATTTAATCCCGTCCAGGGTCCATCCCTGAGATATATACTCGTTTATAATCCTCTCTATCGTTTCGTCCGTTACCAAGGAGGTCTCGACTACCTTGTATGTAAGCATGGCTCTCTTTTATTTCGGAGCTATGATTGCTTCGGGATATCGAAGACGGCCCTGATCTTATAGGTCTTTTTCGACGGAAAGGATAAAATATCTGTCACGCCGGTCTTGTCTCTGATCTCGTTTATTGTCCTTTCAATCTCGTCGCCGCTCTTCCCCCAGATGGTAAACCAGATGTTTCTCTCACAGTCCCTCAGGTAGTTATGGGTCACCCTGTTATATGAGTTTACCACATCAGAGAAGGCACCTATCGATTCCGCCGGAACCTTCGCCCCCAAAAGTGTGGTCACGACCCCGACGGCACGGCCGTCGATCACCGCCCCGACGCGGCGGATTACCCCACTCTCCTTCAGGGCCTCGATTCGTCTCATTACCTCGGATTCGTCGAGCTTCGGATGAACATCAAGCCTCTTCGCTATCTCACCGAAGGGGCGCTCCATCAGGGGAAAATCCTCCTGAATCAACCGCAGTATCTCCCCGTCCGTCTCGTCGAAATCTTTATCCATATCCTATCAAGCCGCCCCGTATAGAATCGAGAAACCCCAATCCTTAAGTGATATACCTCCCCGCCTCCAATAGTATACAGATGTACAAATTTTGTCAACTCAAAAGGACGGCTAAAAAGTGGAAAGGATTCGACGGGATTTAAAGGAAGCCATACATTATGAATGGGATTTTCATATAGACTGATTGTCGATAAATCTCCTTCCCAAAATGCTTCTACTTCTTTGCCTGCTGTTTAAGCTTTTCCGCCTTTATCTTCGTGATGCGGTTTTTCTTGACCTTAAAGACCGTGAACTTGTATCCGTTCATGACGACCGATTCCCCCCCCACAGGGATCGACTGGAGCCCCGAGAGGAGAAGACCGGCTATTGTCTCATATTCTTCCGATTCCGGTATATCAAGTCCGTGAAGGTTTATCAGGTCCCTTATGGAGATGGAGCCGTCGATTATCATCGTTCCGTCCTCGATGCTGCCGGTAACCCCAGAAGATTCGACGTCGTGCTCGTCCTCTATTTCACCCACGATCTCCTCCAGGAGGTCCTCCATCGTCGCGAGGCCCGCGATGTCGCCGTACTCGTCAACCACGAGCACCATCTGGATCCTGTTGTTTTGCATCTCCCTCAAAAGCTCGCCTATCATCTTCGACTCCGGGACGAAGTGGGGCTGTTTCATCAACTTCTCCACCTCGAAGGCCTTCTTGTCGACGAAATGGTGTAGGACATCCTTGTTGTTCAAGACCCCCACGATGTTGTCGAGGTTGTCCCTGTAGACCGGATAACGGGTCTTCCCGCTGTTGACGATGAATTTCAGAACCTTGCTCTTCTTCCAGCCGATGTCCACGGCGTTGATCTTCGGGTGGGGAACCATCACGTCCTTGACCTGCCTGTCGGTGAAGTCGAAGATCGAGTGGATCAGCTCGTGCTCCGTCTCGTCGATCACCCCCTTCTCTTCCCCCTCCTTCAATATCAGCCGTATCTCCTCCTCGGTGAAGAAGGAGGAGTCCGCCCTCCCCTTCATCCCGAGGACCTTAAGCACAACGTTGTTGGAATAGGTAAGCACCTTGACCAGCGGGGACACTATCTTTGCGATAAAGGTAATGGGCCCGACGACAAAGAGGGATATCTTCTCCGAAAACCTGATGCCGAGGGACTTCGGCACAAGCTCACCCAAGACCAGCATGAAGTACGAGATCACGATGACCACAACAAAGATGGAGATCGGCTGGGCAGCGGCGGAAAGGGCGTCGATCTTCAACGCCTTGATAATGGGGGTTATAAGCTGGACGGCGGCGGCGCCGCCCACGGCGGAGGCGAGGGATCCAACGAGCGTGATCCCGATCTGGATGGTGGAGAGAAACCTGTCCGGGTCGTCTTTTATGTTAAGCAGCTTCTCGGCGTTGCCCTTATGCTTCTTTTCTTCTTTTAGCGTCTTTATGCGGCTCTTCCTCATCGTGATGATGGCTATCTCCGAGCCGGCGAAAAAGCCGTTTGCTACAATAAGGATGAAGATAAGGGCCGCTTCAACGATAAAGGATGATATTTCAAGTTCCATACTATTATTGTCTGATCAAACCAGATAGACCACTATCAAATTGTATAATGCCAAGGATATTATATCAAGTATCGGTAAAAATTCCACGTGTCTGTCGTTATTCTCTCAAAACCGTAACGCCGGGCGTCAAATCCCTCCCCAAATACAAATATTCCATCCGCTTGTCCCTCCAGGGCTCTCCCAGATGCACCATCCATCAACTTGGTACACCATGATATATATTCATGGATTTCCCTAAGAGTGAACGCCCTCACGAAAAACCCCCTGACGGCTGAGATATTAGGTAATTGCTTTAAGAAATTTGGGATAGGTAAGGGTACACAATCATCGCTGTCTTCGCAACCATCCGGTTCGGGTGCCGAAGACGCACGGGATAGACACGTCATCTCCGCCGTCCTCGATGTGGTTGTCTCAATTCTTCTTTTCAGGACGGGACCTCTTCTCCGGTAATACTAATTGTAATTTCGATTCTTTTTTAATTGCGATTTTTTAAGTCCGATCTTATTGTCATCTTGCCGTACACGCCAACCCTGCGTTTCATTTCATCAATATACTCATATTTATATGTCGGATTTCTTGTAGGATGTCTTTATTATATCTTCCTGCGCCTTGGGAGTCCTGTCCTCCACCACGGTCTTCGGCTGATACTTCTCCGGCTTGCTGGCGAGGACCGCCCTGTTGAACGCCCACCTCTTTATCCGCTTGATATCCTCCTGCATAGTGGTTGACAGGGGCACCATCCTCCCGATCCCCTTCATGAGGTCGTCCATGACGAGCTCCCTGTTCTGCTGAAAGGCTTCGAAGAGGGCGGCGATGACGCACTGTTCTATCTCCGCTCCCACATACCCCTCTGTGGCCTTGGCCAGGTCCTCCAGGTTATACTTCCTCGGATCCTGCTTCCTCTTTTTCAGGTGTACCTCGAAGATCTGCATCCTCTCCGTTATACCGGGGAGATCGACGAAGAATATCTCGTCGAAGCGCCCCTTCCTCAAGATCTCCGGGGGGAGCATCTCGATCTCGTTTGCCGTTGCGGCTACGAAGACAAAACCCCTCTTCTCCTGCATCCATGTAAGGAACATGGCGAAGATTCGGCCGACGTTCATGTCCCTCGACTCCCCGCTGTAGGAGCCAATCCCCTTTTCTATCTCGTCCACCCAAAGGACGCAGGGGGCCATCGCCTCAACGATCTTGAGGGCCACCGCCAGCGACTCCTCGGGAGAGCCCATAAGTCCGCTGTAGACCCGGTTCATGTCAAGCCTGATCAGCGGCAGGTTCCAGTAGGACGACACCGCCTGAACGGTAAGGCTCTTTCCGCACCCTGAGATACCGGTCATGAGAAATCCCTTGGGGGGCGTCAGGCCGTACTTGGCGGCGTCAGGCGAGAGGCTCTTTGTCCTCGCGGCGAGCCACTCCTTCAGATTTCCCAGCCCCCCGATGTCTTCTACGGACGGCTTATCGGCCACAAATTCCAGGATTCCGGTCTTCCTTATCAGCTGCTCCTTCTCCTGTAGAATCGACTTCAGCGCCGAGACATCGAGGAGCTTCCTTCCCATCATCGCCTTGGTGAAGGCGTTCTTCGCCTCGTCGTAGGTCAGGCCCATGGCGCCGTGAATCAGGGCGTCCTTCTCCTCCGGGGTGAGCTTTGCCTTCATCCCTTTGCTCTTCGCGAAAGAAGAGGCAACCGAGTTAAAGAGGGCGGCTATCTCCTCGTAGCCGGGAAGATCCATGTCCACCACCGCCATCTCCTTGTTGAGCTCGTAGGGGAGGGAGAGCACCGGTGCCACGACGAAAATCGTCTTATAGGAAGCCGCCAGGGCGTCGTAGGCGTCCCGAAGCTTCCGGGCCAGGAGGGGGTTGTTCTCCATATCCCGATGGAGGTCTTTGAAAAGGAAGAGGGCGTTCTCCTGCATCCCCATCGCCCTGTCGATGGCCGATATTGGGTCCTTCGTCCCCTCGATCCCCTTGCCGTTCAGGGAGAGACCATTGGTGCTCTCCCACGTGAAGAACTTCACCGGTGTAGAAAACATCGTCTGGGCGAGCTTCTCGAGAAGCAGCTGCAGCCTCCCCTCCTCCCAGGTCACCACGTATATCAGCGACTGCTTGGCGGACACGAGCTTCCTGAATATCTCGACGCTCTTTCCTTTTTCCCGTTGGAGCTCCATTTGAAGGTTTCTCCCTCTTTTGGCTTTTGGTTTTTATAGTATAGTATCTAATATATTGAAAGTGATCTTTTTAAATAATATCCCTTAATCTGCCGTTGAATTGAAATTACATTCCTCCATTTTGATAATCTCACAAATCGAGGCCGTTTGTCAAGTAAGTTGTAACGGACGTTTTCGGCCCAATGTCAATGTCGCTGAAAGTCGGATTTGACGACAAAAACGGCCTCTCAAGCAGGTCGGTATCTTTTCCGGCCGCCTTTCAACCCGAAATTGGTTTCCAACCTCCCGCTCAAAGGGATTGACACTTTGACGCCCCTTTGGTAGATTAATCCTGTATTTATATACTACTAATTCATCTTATCGACCGATTATCTGCATAACCGGGGGGAAAATGCCGGATTCAAAGGAGACGAAAAGGTCAAGGAAGCTCGCCGTAATCGACGGGAGCTCTTACATCTTCAGGGCCTTTTACGCAATAAGGGGCCTGGCGAACTCCAGCGGCTTTCCGACCGGGGCCGTATTCGGCTTCCACAACATGCTTAAGAAAGTGATCGACGACATCAAGCCGGACCTCTTACTCGTCGCCTTCGACGCCAAGGGGCCCACCTTCCGTCACGAGCGCTACCCCCTCTACAAGGCAAACCGAAAGGAGACGCCGGAGGACCTGATCCCCCAGATACCGAAGATAAAGGAGCTGGTCTCCGCCTACAATATCAAGTCTATCGAGGCGCCGGGCTACGAGGCGGACGACATCATCGGGACGGTAGCGGCCAAGGCGCCCGAGGACGTCGAGGTTGTAATCGTCACCGGCGACAAGGACATGGCCCAGCTCGTGTCGGAAAAGGTCACGCTCCTCGACACCATGAAGGGCGAGGTCACAGACCTTGCCGCCGTCAGGGAGAAATACGGCACGACGGGGGCGGGACTCCTCCAGGTCTTCGGGCTTTCCGGGGATACCTCCGACAACATCCCCGGGGTCTCCGGCATCGGGGAGAAGACCGCCGTCGACCTGATAAAGAAATACGGGACGCTGGAGGAGATCTTCAAGAGCATCGACGACTTCAAGGGAAAGAGAAGGGAGAACCTGGAAAAAAACGAGGAGAACGCCCTCCTCTCCCGGGAGCTCTTCGCCCTCGATCTTGACGTCCCCATCGATTTCAACCTCGAAGAGATGGAGATGGAGACGGCGAACAGCGAGAAGCTCAAGGAGATCTTTACCGAGCTCGAATTCCACACGCTGTTAAAAGACCTCGAAGGGTCGGGGGATGTTATCGAGATTCCCCACGAGACCGTCTTTGACGAGGGGAGGCTTTTGGAGATCATCGAGGGGGCGAAGGTAGCCGAGTACCTGTCGGTCGATACCGAGACGACCTCCGTCTTTCCGATGGAGGCAAGGCTCGTGGGTGTATCCCTCTGCTTCGAGGAGGACTCCGCCTTCTACATCCCCCTGGGCCACAGATACCTGGGGGCGCCGGCGCAGGTAGATATGAAGCGGTGCCTCGACCTTTTAAGAGACCTCCTGTCCGAGGCGAAGGTGGTGAAGATCGGCCAGAACATCAAGTACGATTACATCGTCCTGAAGAGAAACGGGGTTACGATCTCCCCCATAGCCTTCGACACCATGGTGGCGTCTTACCTGATAAATCCCTCCAGGCGGGGCCACGGCCTCGACAACATCTCGCTGAGATATCTCGGGCACAAACCGATAAGCTACAAAGACGTTGCGGGATCGGGGAAAAACCAGCTTACCTTTGACGAGGTGATGGTGGAGGAAGCCGCCCCCTACGCCGCCGAGGACGCCTACCTCGTATACAAGATGCTCCCCATAATGGAAAAAAAGATGGAGGAGCTTGAAACCCAGGCCTTATTTCACGAGGTGGAGATACCCCTGATCGAGGTCCTGGCCGAGATGGAGATCAAGGGGGTAATGGTGGACGAGGCCAGGCTCCACGTTCTTTCAGCCGAGTTTTCGGGGAAGATCGAAGAGCTGCGGGTGAAAATAATCGATCACGCCGGCGAGGATTTCAACATCAACTCGCCGAAACAGTTAGGGGAGGTACTCTTCGAGAGGATGAAGCTTCCGTCGATAAAGAAGACGAAGACCGGCTACTCGACCGACAACGACGTCCTGACCGCACTCTCCCTGGAACACCCGATAGCCGGGGAGATACTGGAGTATCGAAGCCTGACAAAGCTGAAATCGACCTACGTGGACTCGCTGGTAAAGCTCATAAACAGGGAGACCGGAAGGATCCACACGTCGTTCAACCAGACGGTCACCGCAACGGGGAGGCTCTCCTCCTCCGACCCGAACCTCCAGAACATCCCCATCAGGACGCCTGAGGGAAGAAAAATCAGGGAGGCCTTCATACCGGAGGAGGGCCACCTCTTCATAAGCTCCGACTACTCCCAGATCGAGCTGAGGCTCTTCGCCCACCTTTCCCAGGACCCGGCACTCCTCGATGCATTCTCGAGGGACGAGGACATCCACAGCAGCACCGCCGGCGCTATCTTCGGAATAGATGCCGCCGACGTCACGCCGGAGATGAGGCGAAAGGCGAAAACCATCAACTTCGGCATCATATACGGGATCTCGGCCCACGGGCTGTCGCAGCAGCTGAACATCGGGCGCCAGGAGGCCCAGGAGTTCATCGACTCCTACTTCGACAAGTTCTCCGGCGTAAAGGAGTTTATCGACAGCGCCGCAAAAAAGGCGGAGGAGGACGGATACGTAACCACCATCATGGACAGGAGGCGCTACCTGCCGGAGCTGAAGAGCAAGGACAGAAACGTCCGCGCATTCGCCCAGAGGATGGCCGTCAACACCCACGTCCAGGGGAGCGCCGCCGACCTGATAAAGCTCGCCATGATAAACATCCACCGCCGTCTAAAAAAGGAAAATATGGATGCGGCCATGATCATCCAGGTCCACGACGAGCTGCTTCTGGAGACGCCTCAGAATGATGTGGAAAATGTCGTGAAGATTGTCGGGGAAGAGATGGAGGGGGTGATGGATCTCTCCGTCGCCCTCAAGGTGGACATCAATACAGGAAAAAACTGGAGCGAGGTGCACTGATGAGAAGGAGAATGAGAATATTTACCTTTTTGGGCCTTTCCGGCCTCTTGGTCGTTGTTTTCGTCATCGCCTCGACGTTCGGCTGCGGCGAAAAAGTGGCCGACGACGAAAAGGAGAAATACGTCACGGGGAAGATTCCCCTCGACGGTAAATCCCCCCTGAGGGAGATACCGAGGGAGGGGGAACTCAATTACCTTAAGCCGAAGCCGGAAGACAGGGGGGACTACACCGAGTTCTACACAATCCAGCTGGGGGCCTTCAGCAGCCTCGAAAACGCCCACAAGCTCCTATCGGATCTGAAGGGGAACGGCTACGACGTCTTCCTGTTCGAGAGCCACATCAAATCGGATTCCCTCTACAAGGTGGGGCTGGGCACCTTCGAGAAGAAGGAGGACGCCAGGGCATATCTGGATAACCTCGCAATCCCGGGCTTTACGGGACTCTGGATAACCCAGGTGAGATACGGAAGCGCCGTAGACCTCGACACCGAAAAGGGAAAGGGCGAAGCTACCGAAAAGTCGAAGATCGCCGAGATGGTCTACGTCAGCGACAAGGCGGTTAACGGAGACGACGGGGCCGGGAAGTGGGGGGTGTGGCTTAAGCGGGGGGAGGAAAACCCCCTGCTCCTCGCCGAGAGCGAAGCGAGGATAAGGCGCCCCATCATATCCCCCGACGGAAAGAGGGTGGCGTTTATAGCCGTGGAAAACGAGGCGGGGGGGGGAAAGATCTCCATAGCCGACACGTACGGCTCCAAAAAGGCGTCTGTAATACCCGCCCCGGTTGCGCTCAATCACCACATCTGGATATCGGCGGAGGTGCTGGCGTACGTCTCCACCTCCCCCTCAAAAGAGATCGCAAACAAGATCGTCATATACAACATCATCAAGAGGAAAGGCGACATCCTAATATCCTCCAAGGAGAGCCTCTTCGAAAACCTGATCCTCTCGCCGAACGGAAAATATATCGCCTACGACGCTCACAGCGCCGCCGCCGGCTACGATTCCGCGGTCTCTCCCAAAAACGTCGAGAGCGACGAGGCTGTCCACGTCGAGACGATAAACCTCGAGACCGGATCGAAGAGGGTCATCCGCGCCGGCTACACGACAAGGCTAATGGGCTGGTATCCGGACGGGAGCCTGATGGTCGCCTATCACCCGGAGCCGGGCAAGGGAAAGTCCTACAGTTACTCCTTTGCCAGCTCCGACCCGGAAGGTAAGAACATCGTTATGCTCGAGGATATCAAGACGGTAAAGAACGTAGGGCCGGGGGTGTCCTCCCCCGACGGGCGCCGCATCGCCTTCGTCACGTGGAAGATAGAGGGGGACGATGGAAAGTCGAAGCGCCGCACGCCCAAGGAGCTCTGGCTCATCGACGTCGACGGGGGCGACGCAAAGAGGCTCCTCAAGAGAGACTCCATACTCTACGGCCCCTCATGGTCGCCCGAGAGCGACGAGCTGGTCATTACGGGGAGGGTAAAGAATAGGCTCAACGTCTTTGTTGTGGGGGACCTCGGCACCGGAGGCAAAGGGGAGACAAAAAAGAATCCCAGCGTCAAGAGGCTCTTTGACATCGACGACAACTCGTATGACGCGACGTTCCATTGATTGGCCGGGACATATAAAACCCGTACCGTTTTTAATTAATCTATTTTCCCATTAGCCCATCAGCTTATTAAATATTAGCCTATAAATATTGGAGTATAGAGTGAGAGAAGAAAAGATAACGATACCCTCGGGGGAGGTGACCCTCACCGGGGGACTGACGAGGGCGCCCGGGGAATCGAGCGAATCCCCGATGGTGATCATCTGCCACCCGCACCCACACTACGGCGGGAGCATGCACAACAACGTGGTGGAGGGGGTGCTTATTGATGTAATCAACAGGGGATTTTCCACCCTTCGCTTCAACCTCCGGGGCGTGGGCGGAAGCGGCGGCTCTTCGGCCGGCACGCTGGATGACGGCCGGGACGTCGGGGCTGCGGTGGACTTCGTTTCCGAGATGGGGGGATTTAACCCGATCTACCTCGTGGGATACTCCTACGGGGCGTGGGTGGGGCTTCACCACGCAATCTCCGACGACCGGATATCCGCGTGGGCGGCGGTCTCGCCGCCGGTCTCGATGTTCGACTTCTCCTACCTCGAGGGCGCCAAGGTGCCCAAGTTCTTCGTCGCCGGCGACCGGGATAACTTCCTCGACCTCGATGTCCTTAAAAAATTGGTGGAAAAGCTGGACGAGCCGAAGGAGCTCGTTGTGATACGCGGCGCGGACCACTTCTACGGCGGCTTCGAGATCGAGGTTGGGGAGCTGGTGGGGGATTTTTTGAAGGGGCTGGGGTGAGGGAGGGAGATCTAAAGATCACTCCATACTAATTCTTCGAATACAGTGGGAACGGGAATTAATATCTTTCTGGATTCCCGATCGAGTCGGGAATGACAGAATATTGGATTCCCCATAAAATCTTGAATGAGAAAAAGGGAAATAAGTCTTATTTGTCATTCCCGTGAAAACGGGAATTTAGTGGGTTGGGCTGTGCGTTGGGTTCTACTGACAAGCGTCAGCTTGTCAGTGAGTCCTTCAATTATTACTGGACCGCTAAAAACAAGGCGGACAAACCCCACAGGGGCACGTTATTGTGATTATGCCAGCTTGCCCGTGCCACCCGGCAGGCGATAAAACGAACAGGATATCAGGTGACTACAACACCCCAAACCCCAGCAGCAGGAATAAAATTCCAAGAATCAGGGCGACAAAGGCGTATACCCTGAGGAACTTCTCCTTTTTCACCATCCACTCGCTTAACTTGAGAAATAGTGCCGGGAACGCTATGATCAATATCCCCTCGATGAAGGCGATCCACCCGAAGATCGTGATTATGACCGACCAGCTGAGGCTCCACTCGTTGTGATATACAACCAGCAGGAAGCCGAGCACGAGGGCAAGCAGTCCGAACAGGTAATACAAGGCCGGCGATTCGATGGAGTCTTTGAGTATATCCCTGTAAGCCTCTTTGTCGATTATCCCCCTGACACCCGCGGCCGCGTAGACCAATCCCAACAGTTGAAAGATATGTGCATCGTACATGATAAAACCTCCCTTATTGTTTTACACTTTGTAATTATACCACCTTCTTAATCGGTCGGCAAATGTCAAATCGAATCGGCTCTTCATTCAAATATTCCCGTCGCCCGGATAATCCGACCGATTTTTAGACACAATTATGGTATACCATTCGGCAGCCTTGATGATATAATGGCTGAAGAAAAATCAGACAACAGATCAGGAGGCGAGAGTGGAGATAGAAAAGAGATTTATCTTCTTTCCCGAAAAGCGGATCTACTACACCCCGGTGGAGTTCGGGTACCGGTTCGAGGACGTCTACTACACTACGAAGGACAACGTCAGGATAAACGCCTGGTTCGTGCCCGCGGGGGAGGGCGCCCCGGTAATCATATTCTGCCACGGAAACGCGGGGAACATCTCCCACAGGACACACAATATCATCCTCCTCGTTCAGCGGGGAATATCGGTCTTCATCTTCGACTACCGCGGCTTCGGAAACAGCGGTGGAAAGATCACCGAGGAGGGCTTATATCTCGACGCCCTGGGGGCGTACGATTACCTTGCAAGCGAGATGAAGATCCCCATATCTAAGATCGTACCCTTCGGGAGGTCGATGGGGGGACCGGTCGCCGTGGACCTCGCCGCGAGATTCGACTTTCCCTGCCTCATCCTCGAATCTACCTTCACCAGCCTGAAGGACATGGTCAGAAGCATCTACCCGACGCTGGGAATCGACAAGCTTCTCACCATGAAGTTCAACTCCGAGGAGAAGATAAGGGGAATCGAGTTTCCCGTCCTTTTCATCCACGGCGACGCCGACGAGATCGTCTCGTACGACCTGGGCAGAAAGCTCTTTGACGCCGCCAACGAGCCGAAGACGTTCTACACCATAGAAGGCGCCATGCACAACGACACCTTCGACGTGGGGGGAGAGGAGTATTTCAGGACCTTCGTGGGATTCGTCGAGAAGCACGTTAAGGACTGAGGCCGGGGTAAAATCCAGTCCGCCCTAAAAACGGGCACATCTCCCCGCTGGCGTTACGCGATAAAAAACGTAATCCCAATACTAAAGCTGTCTCAATTTTCAGCGAGCGCCCGAGAGCGCTTCTTCACCCGATTCCGAATCTCCCGCCCTAATCCTTCACGTGCCTGTGGGGTCCCAGAAGGATAAACGCTATGGCAAAGAGGAGACAGACCGTAACGAAGTTGATGAACGACCTTGGATAGAGATCGAAGGCGAAGGGAGCCATGCCGAAGACCTTGACCACTATCCCGAAGATGAAGCCTGCAAGGGCCGCCAGGATAAAGAGCCACGCGATAATTCTCATTTTTTACCTCCTGCAAAAAAAACGCCCTTTTTATGATACCTTCCCATCTCACCGTCCCCGACCTTGTTGGTAATCCATTATCCCCTCATCACCGACACGGTTTAGAATCCACTATCTCCTCATTCCCGACTCGCTTGGGAATCCGCTATACTGTCATTACCGACCTGATCGGGAATCCAGATAAATATTCACTGGATTCCCGTTTTCTAAGGGAATGACATATAAGGGGGAATGACATATATAATAAAGCTTCACAAAATTACATCTTGAACTTTACTGTCTCGATTTCTCGTCTAATGCTCTAAAGATAGATGATTAATATTTTATACCCACTTTACCACTTCCCTTACCGTGCACCCCATCTTTTCGAGGCCCGACATGAACTCCATCCTCTTGAAATGATCCGGAACGGCGTAGTCGAATCCCATCCTCAGGCGGTGCTTCACCTCGTGAAAATCGATCTTGAGAAGCTGCGCCAGCTTCTTGGCGGAGTTGTTCAGGGCCACCTCGTCCGCCGGGCCGATTATGTTTACGAAATACTTCTTTTTAAACTCGTGGCCGCAGAAGGGACACTCCCCGTAGGCGGAGTCGATGAGCTTCCTGCACTCCGGGCACTCCTTGGTCTTCCCCAGGGCGTCTACCCCGGCGTCCAACAGGGGCGATGCCTTGATGAAGATGCTCTCGGTGCGAACGGAAAGCTCCTCCACCGAGTAGATAAGCTCCTTTAACAACCTCTTTATAGATATGAGGACAAAAGGGATCGAAACGAGGGCGATGATACCCACTATAACCCCGAAAACGAAGACAATGGGAAACCAGGGGAACATATCAAGGATTACGTCCAACTTTCATCTCCGTGAGTTTAATCGCAAGGTCCCTTACGTACGTCACTCCCTTTTCGCCCTCCTCCATCATTTCGAGCCAATCGAGCGGGATGTCACCCGCCCCGTAGTAGGCCCCTGCGATCGCCCCCGCCATTGCGCCGGTTGTGTCGGCGTCGCCGCCGGCGTTTACCGCGATGATTACAGCATCGGCAAAACAGTTAGACAACAGAAAGGCCGCTATCGCCGCGGGTACGGCGCCAATTGCACTCACGTCCCGCGTAAAATTCGATATCAGGATATCTATCGCCTCATCAATCCCGGAGGTAGAGAGCCTCTTTATAGGGGCGAGGGCGGCCGAAAAATCCCCGCTGATGCCGTCAATTAGAGCGGCGATATTGTCGATGTATCTCGCCGCGTCTATCTCTTTACCATCGGTCGCGGCCATAACGGCAAAGGCGACGGCCGCCGCCTGGGCCACCGCTCCCGCCACACCGATGGGATGCTTGTGGGTGATCTCGGCGGACTTGACGGCGTTATCCAGCAGCCTTTCCCTGTCGTCGTAAAAGAAACAGCCAATGGGGGCAATCCGCATGGCGGCCCCGTTTCCCCAGCTGTCGGTTCCCGCCTCGCCCGCATCCACCCCGGCTTCGATCCTCCTCATCACACCGAATATCCGCCCCCCGTAGCCCCGGGTGGGATCGAAGTTAGCGAGAAACCTGTCGGCGATACCCTGCTGGGTAAGCTCCGGGTACGAGCGGATCGCCTCCATTATCCCTATCATCATCTGGGTGTCGTCGGTGTATCTGCCGCTAATGGGTTTTTCGAGCAACCCGTACCGCTCCCGGATCAAAGATGGATGCCAACCCTCGACCGAAGCGCCGAAGGCGTCTCCCACGAGGGTCCCCAGTGAAGACCCGACGAAGATATCCCTCAGCTTTAGCTCCCCGGATGCCACGTCTCTTAAATCCCCAAAGTATTAACGAAGACGCCGATTGTGTCATTATAGACTTCTTACTTGAACGAATGCAAGTAAAAAGTTTGGGCCATTAAAATAGACTTATTATTGTTTATTCTCCTCCAAGAACATGTTTTTGGAGGGACAGAGGGAACTCAAGGGACATTCTTCACAGAGGGGCCTTCTCGCCTTGCAGTACTCCCGCCCAAGGCGGATAAGCAGGATGTGGAATGGGAAATATTTGTCCTCTGAGACAAGCTCCTCCATGATCTTGTGGGCGGCCGTAACATCCGCCTTCTCATCGACAAGCCCAAGCCTTTTTGTCACCCTGTAGATGTGGGTGTCCACCGGAAAGGCGGGCTTTCCGAGGGAGAAGAGGAGCACGATCGATGCGGTCTTGACACCTACCCCTTTAAACGAGGTGAGGTAATCGAGCGCCTCGTCCCTCTCCATATCGCTCAGGTGGTCGAGGTCGAGCCTTCCCCGCTCGTTATATATCTCGCTTAATATCTCCTTTATCCTGACCGACTTCTGGGGCGCAAGCCCGCCCACCCTTATCGCCTCCTCGATCTCCACTGCATCCGATGCCATCACATCCTCCCACCTCGTAAAGCGGGACCTCAGGCTCGCATAGGCCCTGTCCCTGTTCTTGTCGGTGGTGTTCTGGGAGAGGATCGAGAAGATGAGCTCCGACAGGGGATCTTTCTTTCGGCGCTTTTCGGGGACGCCGAAGTGTCCCTCGAGCTTCTCCAGGATATCGTCAACATTTTCCATGTATAAATCTTCTCACAACGGGGGGAAGGTGACAACTAAAAAAGAGAATATCTCTGTCGTCATCCAGTTGTTTTCAAGATTAGGTTATCTAAAAATCAAGCTAAAACAATCTCAAAAAACCTATCGTTTTTACCCTCCTTTTGATATAATCTCAAAAAATACTTAAGGGGAGCCGATGAAAAGATTAATCCTCGGGACCGCCGGGCACATCGACCACGGAAAGACGGCCCTGATAAAGGCCCTCACCGGGATAGATACCGACAGGCTGAAGGAGGAGAAGGAGCGGGGTATAACCATAGAGCTCGGATTTGCCTACCTCGACCTCCCCTCCGGGACGCGCCTCGGGATCGTGGACGTCCCCGGGCACGAGAAGTTCGTTAAGAACATGGTCGCCGGCTCCGGCGGGATAGATATCGTGGGGCTCGTCGTCGCCGCGGACGAGGGGACAATGCCCCAGACAACGGAGCACATGAATATCCTGAAGCTCCTCGACGTCCCCCTCGGCGTCGTGATCATAACGAAGGTAGACACCGTCGACGAGGAGCTGGTCTCGCTGGTCGAGGAGGAGCTCTTCGACTTCACATCCGGGACTTTTCTGGAGGGGGCGCCCGTCGTCAGGGTTTCATCCATCACGGGCGACGGCATAGACGAGCTGATATCGGTTCTCGACGGGATGGTATCCAAGGTAGAGGGGAGGGCCGCCTCCGGCCTCTTTAGGCTTCCGGTCGATCGCGTCTTTACGATGAAGGGGTTCGGGACCGTGATCACCGGGACGCTCCTCTCCGGCGGTGTGAAGGTGGGAGAGGAGATAGCCGTAATGCCCACAGGCAAGGCTGCCAGGATCAGGGGGATCCAGGTCCACAACGACTCGGTAGACGAGGCGGTGGCCGGAACGAGGACCGCCATCAACCTGACGGGAATCGACAGGGAATCTATAAATAGGGGGGACACGATCATCTCGCCCGGGACCATCGAGCCGACGTACATGATAGACGCGAGGTTGAGCTACCTCTCAGACAGCACGAAAAACCTCAAGAACAGGGCGAAGGTCAGGTTCCACCTGGGAACCAGCGAGGTGATCTCAAACGTCGTATTGATGGATAGAGAGGAGATTACCCCCGGAGACGACGCCTACGTTCAGATTCGCCTCACCGAGCCGGTCGTCGCGATTCCCGGAGACAGGTTCGTTATCCGCTCCCTCTCGCCCGTGACGACGGTAGGGGGCGGGGAGATACTCAACGCCCACCCGAAAAAGCACAAGCGGTTCAAGGAAGACACCATCGAGGACTTCGAGGTGCTGACGCGGGGTGAGCTCGACGAGCGCGCCGTCGTCTTCCTCCGCGACACGGGGTACATCGGCGCCACGGCAAAGGAGCTTGAGATGAGGATGGGGACATCCCAGACCAAGACCAAGAACATTCTCGATAAATTATTGGGCAGCAAGAGGATCGTAGTCTTCGATAAGGAGAAGGGGGGCTACCTGGAGGGGGAGACTTACGAGAGACTCAAGGGTATCGCCCTGGAGAGGATCGGGGAATACCACGCCAAAAACCCGAAGGAGGAGGGAATACCGAAGGAGGAGCTGTTCAGGAAGATGCCCTGGGGGGTGGGGCAGAAGCTCTTTGTCAAGCTGTTGGACGACCTCACGGGCAAAGACAAGATCTCAGCCTCGGGCGAGAGGGTCAGGCTCGCATCGCACAGCGTGGTGTTGAAGGCGGACGAGGAGAAGATAATCAAGGGCGCCGTTGATCTGATCCTTAAGGGCGGACTCTCGCCGCCGTCGACTCAGGAGATAGCCGAGGCATTGAAGGTCACAGAAGGGGAAGTCAAAAAGCTCCTCACCGTCAGCGCGAGGGACGGTAAGATCGTCAGGGTAAAGGATAACCTCTACTTTGAAGCCAAATCACTCGAAGATCTGAAGAAAAAGCTGGTCGAATACCTGAAGGAGAAGGGCGAGATAACCACCCAGGGTTTCAAGGAGATGACCGGCTCCACCAGAAAGTACATGATCCCCCTCTTCGAGTATTTCGACTCCGAGAAGGTGACGATAAGGATAGGGGACATGAGGAAGCTCCGGGAGCGGGGGGGCGGGTAGGGGGAGTGGTACTTCTGGTTTATACAATCATCAGTTTTTAGTAGATAGGATCGGTAAGGAAGTTGATTGGCACATTAAAAAATCTTTTCAAAAGGCAAACCATCAAAACAATCCGTGACTAATACTTAAAAAGTGAAAGTATTCAAATATTTCACTTTACATCATCCTTTCTTATATACTATATTTATCTAAATTAACATTACCAAGAGGAATACTTCTTGTTTATCCCAATATCCAACGAGCTTCCGATTGGGAAAGTTCCAAAAGTTACCTTTGCTCTCATCGGAATCAATATATCTGTTTACATTCTTTCGTCTTCACTGGTCGGACGCGGGCTGCTCGAATTCATGATTTTCTTCGGGGTGGTCCCGGCCCTGGCAACCTCCGCAAAAACAGGTATCTGGTATAAAACCTTTCCCTTTCTAACCTACATGTTTATTCATGGAAGCCTGCTCCATCTTATCGGTAATATGGTTTTCCTCTTTATCTTCGGCGCAAATGTAGAAAACAAAATAGGGGGCAGGAGATATTTATATTTTTATATTATCGGCGGTATAGTAGCAGTTCTTTTTCAAGTTATTTCCAAGCCACATGTTTTTGCCATTAATATAGGAGCTAGCGGAGCTGTCTCCTGTATCATGGGAGCGTTTCTTGTTTTATTCCCGAAAGCCAAGATTAGGACTCTTTTCATTCTTAAGCTGCCTTTACCTGTTTATCTCCGCCTTGTCGATATCCCGGCCTATATTTATCTTGGAATTACCTTTATCATACAGATAATTTACGGAATAGTAATGATATCTTCAAGGATCGCCCACTGGTCCCACATTGGAGGATTTATCGCTGGAATAGCCGGGGGGATAGTAATACCGAGATTGTTCATTCGCCTAAATGATCAAGATCAGTCGAAAGGACAGGTAAGAATAATTACACCGAGAAAGAAACAGCCGCAGAAAGACGGGGGCTATATTTTCAGAAAAATCCTGGAGCTGCTTGACAATCGTATCCTTGACATCCCCGTCTACATTTACGCGATCTCTCTGATATTACAATATGTAATAATCTCGATGATCTCGTCATCGGTCATTACCAACGTCAACCACTTGATATTTATTACGGCTTTTATAATCTGCGTCGTCCTGGTGCTGATATATGTCGATTACAATAGAAACTACGGCATTCCAAAGACCAAGATAAAGATAATTCCACACAAAAAGGCTGAGATAAAATCATTTGAACCCTAACAGGTGGATTTTTTAGGTGACGATAAGGATAGGCGGTGTGGGGAGGC
>CAZIWT010000015.1:0-39038 GCA_964542895.1 uncultured Thermodesulfobacteriota bacterium | reverse complement strand
GAAAGAGTATAACAGAAATCACGTGGTTCTTCATGGAACGAAGCGATCGCCTCTGGGAAATCTTTATAAAAATCGGATGATAAAATCATCTTAAATCCTTTAGATAAGTAAGCCCTCTTTCATTGGCTATCATCTAGTGCATTTTCAATTAAGTCTCATCTGTTTTTGTATTTTTGTTTTGCATCACGAAACTTCCTCAATGGGTTATCTTTGTGTGGTTGTCCCTTAACTCCTTTTTTAAGTAACCATTCTCTATGATCTTTTCTAATATAACTTGCAACTATACCACTTGGAACTATATAGTAATCAGGTATGACATTTAGTTTATCCAGATTTGACGTAAAAACATAAAATAAATTGTCTTCTGCAAATTCCTCTGCCTTTTCATTCAATACCCAATCTTTTTTATTCCCTTGATTTGATTTTACTTGTATTCCAATTAGCCTTTTTGAGTTTTTGCTTGAAACAAGGATATCGATACCTTTTGTGTTTTTTATTGTAATAGAACATGGATATCCACGTCTAGATAATTCAGCTGCAACAAAGTATTCGCCAGAAATACCTGTTTGAATTCCAGATATCTTCTTAGAAACCACTATTTCACCATATATAACCAGATTGTTTATATATATACGAAAATAAATACTACTTCAATATAAAATATCCTTTATTTACCTGAAGGAAGAACCGAAACCTTTAGATACCACGAGCCTAAAGAAATGAGGATGTTGACTATGGCAAAAACCTATTTCACCTTAACACACGCCTCGTCCTCCCCGTTATCACAGGCGTACTTGAAGTCCGCCGCGGCCTTTTTAACGTCACCGGTCGCATCAAAGATCAACCCCCTCGTATAATAGGCCCAGTAGTATTTCGGGTCAATGGATATGGCTTTCTCGATATCGGCCAGCGCCTCGTCGTATCTCTTAAGCTCCCTGTAGATATTCGCCCGCGTGTCGAGCGCATCTATGCTGTCCGGGGCGACCTTTAGAGCCAGCGCAACGTTCTCAAGCGCCTTCTCGTACTCCCCCATCAGGTAGTAGGTCCACGCCTTCCCGTTGTAGCCGTGAACCCTCTCAGGGTAAAATTCTATGATCTTGTCGTAATCGGAGATGGCATCATTGTAGCGGCCCAGGTCGGAATAGAGCATCGCGCGGTTCATGAGAGCCTTGAAATGCTTCGGATCTAGCTCGATCGCCCTAGTGAAATCCGAGACCGCATCGTCACTGCGCCCGAGGTTTTCGTACGCAACTCCCCTGACGTTGTAAGCGTCGGCATAGTTCGGGTCGAGCCTGATCGCCTCGCCCGCGTCCGAGACCGCCTCCTCGAAACGACCCAGTCTCACGTACACCCGCGCCCTGTTGTTTAAGGCCTCGGCATTTTTCGGATCGAGCCTTATTACCTCGCCGGCGTGCACAAGCCCCTTCTCAAACTGCCCCACCTCGTAATAATAGCCGGTCAGGTTTTCGTGTACTTGTTTATTGTTAGGCTCAATTTCCAGCGCCTTCTTTGTCGCCTCGATCGCCTTTTCCCACTCCCCCTTCTCGGCGTACTCGGCCCCCCTGTCAACCAGATCGGACGCGCTCCGGGCGATTCCCAAAACCGGCGCCAATATAAAGGCGCCCACCAAAAATGCAACGGTGATCGATCTGAAGCTTTTCATCTCTGCGTCTCCTCTATCGGATTCAAACCTGCAAATGTTTTTTAGCATTATATACTATAAATCCGGGATAAACACAAACCGAAACCTTTACGTAAGTGCCCTATTTTTGCTTTTTTTATATAGGGTATATAAAAGTTACCACTTCTAAATAGTGAAGAAATATCAATTCGGATAAGACACTGACTGAAATTAAGAGGAAAACAGAAATGAGATTATTTTACTTCAGGCTTTAAAATATATCCTTGTCCTTTTCGCTGTCGCTTATCTTGAAGCTGATATTCAGCTGCACGTCCTTCTTTATATCGTTCAGCCTGAACGTGAGGGGTATCTTGAACGCGGCCGCGCCTATCCTCTCCACCTCCCCCCCGAGGACGAGCTCCACCTCGGCGGGCTCCCGATCCTGTGCATCGGTACCAACCTCATCCGTCCGTTGAGACGTCTCGGTTTTACCGATCCCGACCTCTATCTCCATCTGTTCGGTCCCCGAAGTCGATCTCCCCGAGAAATCCCTGCTTTCGAGATCCACCTCGATCTCTTCCGCCTCCACGTGTTCGATCTCGATTTCACGTCTTCGGTCCCTGTCGGTATCGTCATACTCTCCCATCACGCCCAGGTCGTCGGTCTCCGGCTTAATCTCCTCACCCGTATACGTCGCGATCTCGTCCGACCCGAGGACCTCCTCCTCTGAGCTGCCCAAGACATCCCCTTTCCCCCCGGTCAATGCCTCCCCCTCGTCCGGCTCTTCACCCTCTTGAGCCTCATCCACGTCCGACCCGTACCCGTAGCGGAGGATCTTCTGGGCATCGTAAGAATCCTTGAGGTGCCTCAAAACCATCTTCGATATTCCGGTCAGCGTAGACATCACCCCCGGGCCCTGGGTTGCAATCGCCTCGTAATACGGATAGCCCTCCTGATTCAGCTTTTCCAACATCTCCTTAACTTCACAGATGTCCTTGAGGTCGCGCTTGTTGAACTGAAATACAAACGGGAGGGTCTTGATGCTCTTGCCGTACTCAAAGAGGTTGTCTTCGAGGTTTTTAATACTTGCTATGTTGTCATCCAGCTTTTCCAGCTGTGAGTCCGCCACAAACACCACGCCGTCAACACCCTTTAAAACCATCTTTCTCGTGGCGTTGTAAAAAACCTGTCCCGGGACCGTGTAGAGGTGAAACCTCGTCGTGAACCCCTTTACGTCAGGGATCTCCACCGGCAGAAAGTCGAAGAAGAGGGTCCGGTCGGTCTGGGTCGGCAGGGTAATAAGCTTCCCGCGATGCTCGGGTCTGAGCTTCTGGTAGATATACTGGATATTCGTTGTCTTTCCCGAGAGTCCGGGCCCGTAATAGACGATTTTTGCGTTTATCTCTTTATTGGCATAATTTATAAGGGCCATAATCAACCCCCTTTAGTTCCGCTTGTCCCTTGCATGCAATATCTTTTTCGCGTTGTTGGAAATAAGAGACGGGACACTCCTGCTTTTCGAGATTTCCTTGATATCACTTTTGTTCAACGTATTCATCAGCCTGATCGCCACCGAAGGCGATGTCTTCGGATTATTGACAAGGGCAAGCTTAATGGCGTACTTCTTCATCCACTCCTTGTTCAGGGTGACCAGCCTTATCGCCTCGTCGCTCGCCTGCTTCGATTTTGCGACATTGAGTATCTCTTCATCAGTAATCTTGGGGCTCTTTATCGTGGCCGCCACGACGATCTTGCTCGCATCCCGAAGCAGTATTGTCCGTTCCTCTTTGTCCGCTGTCGTGGCAAGCTTTATCTTCTGAGATACATTCATGTTCATAATTCTCTTTGCGGCGTTGCCGGCCTCCCCCTCTTCCTCTGAGGAGGTTTTCGCTTTGTCCCCTCCCTCCGCCGATATTGCCACAGCGACCCCCCCGGTTCCATCGGAGTCCGCCCCGGCATCAATCCCTCCCCCGACCGAATCCACGCCGCCGCCCGCCGCACCCACAGCAACCTCACTCGACCCTTCGACGGTCTCGGATCTACCCTTGAGCTCCTTCAATTTCTCCTTCGTTGCGGACGACAACAGGGGATTATCCATAAGGACGACGAATATTTTATCGGAGCGGAAGATCCTTTCATGGTTTTGGCTTATCATCTCAACGATGGCCGTGCTTTTCGCTTTGGCGAGATAGGCGATAGTGTCGTCGGGAGTGTTTTTGTTTAAAATGGCGCCCTTGATGAACTCCTTCCTGTTCTTGTGGTATCGAACGAGAAAATCTATCACCCCCGGCTCTATATCCCTGTTGATCAAATCCTTTATAATATCGGTTGAAAACTCCTTGAAATTATTCTGCGCTTTTTCCCTTATCTCGACGTCTTTATCGAAACAGAGGATATAGAGTATTTTCACCAAGTCCGCCGGGGGGAGCGGTATCGTCCCGTTGGCGGCCATCAATCTCACATTTCTGGGAGACTGTGGACTGACGAACTTCGCCATATCCTTTGTTATCTTTAGTCTCATTGCCCCTTGTTGACAATGATGGGTGAAAAGCCCTTCTCCTTCAGCAGGTTCAGGTCCCTCTTCGCATCTTCAATATCTTCGTAGCTTCCTATCCTCAAACGTTTTAAGGTAACCTCGACCTTTCTCCCCTCAATCTTCGCGCCGTAGCCGAGGTCTTTCAGCCTCTTTCGGGACTCCTTGGCATCCTCCTCATAATAGTAAAGTCCCGAAGCCACGTCAAAAAGGCCGTTCTTACCTTTTAATACAACGGAGTTGAAGCCCTCCGTGTTAAGCATCTTCATCCACATCTCCGCCTCTCCCCTGTTGAGGTTCTGTTTTATGATCGGGCAGTACATGACTATCTCTCTGTTTATCTCTTTGACATAGGGGGAGTATCCGAGCGTGGAGACTCCGTCCCTTACCCTGTGCAGGTTCTTATCGGAGATAAACGCCCCCAGCTGGAGTGTAAATATCTCTCCCGTTCGGTCGGCGTTTTCCCCGACCTCCCCCCTGCCCTCCATCCCGACCCCATCGCCTTTACCTGCACCCATCAGCTCATCCGGAGAGACGGTCAGAATCTCATCCCCCCCATCCCAGGTCGGCTCGGCCTCTATCATTATCGGAGGAATCGTCTCTTCCGACTCGTCTTTTGTGGATTTATCCTCATGCTTGACGGGACTTTCAGGTCGTGACTCGTCTTTGCCCTCTCCCTCCCTGCATCCTGAGGAAAAGGTAAAGATAAAAGCCGCCATCGAAACAATCATAGCGGGAAACAGCGCCGACCGGAGAAAAGTCTTCGGTCGTATGCCGTATCCCTTTATAAATGAATCTTCTGAATCCATTTAAATGATACCCTTAATCCGACACTAAAATCCGATTTGAAACCTTTTTTAGATTGAGATTTCCCCAAGAAAGGACTTCGTGAAGAAAAATTAAAAAATCTGCCTATATTGTATATTCGTGTTCCAATATAGTTTTTATGTCTATATAACCCCGTTTGAACCTCTATCCCCTCCGTCTCCGAACACCCTAAAATTCCGTCTCCTCCCTACTCATCTCCTGCCTACTCGTCTCCTCCCTACTCTTCCCCCTCCTTCTGGGTCGCCTCGACGATCTTATCCATGAGATGTGCGGGAACCTCTTCGTAGTGATCTATCTCCATCGTAAAGGTGCCCCGACCGCTCGTTATGGATCTGAGGTCCGGGGCATACGTGAGGACCTCAGCCAGAGGGACAAAGGCCGTTATAATCTGGATTCCCTCCTTTGCATCAACGCCGGCGACCTTCCCCCTGCGGCTGTTCAGGTCTCCCATGACATCCCCCACGTTGTCCTCGCTGACGACTATCTCCATCTTCATGATAGGCTCCAGTATCACCGGCTTGCACTCCTTGAAACCCTTCTTGAATCCAAGGGATGCGGCGATCTTAAACGCCATCTCGGAGGAATCGACGTTATGATAGGAGCCGTCGACGAGCTCCACCTTCAGATCCACCACGGGATAACCGGCGATCACGCCGCCCGCCATCGCCTCCACTATCCCCTTCTCACATGCGGGGATATATTGCCTCGGTATTACCCCGCCGACTATCTTGTCCACAAACTCGAAGCCCTTTCCCCGGGAGAGCGGCTCTATCTCTATCCAGGTGTCTCCGTACTGCCCCTTCCCGCCGGTCTGCTTCTTGTATTTTCCTTGTACCTTTGTCTTTCCCCTTATCGTCTCCTTGTAGGGGACCTTCGGCACCAGGAGATCCACGTCCACGCCGAACTTGCTCTTGAGCTTCGCGATGATTACCTCGAGGTGAACCTGTCCCATCCCGGAGAGGAGTAGCTCCTTTGTCTCGTCATTTCGGTGTATCTTCAGCGTTGGGTCTTCCTCGATTAAGCGCTGGATGGAGGTCATGATCTTGTCTTCGTCCCCCTTGCTCTTCGGAACGAGGGCGAAGGACATGATGTGCGGGGGAATCCTGAATTCGGGGAACACCACCTTCTTGGATTCATCCACGAGGGTATCTCCCGTTACGGTATCCTTGAGCTTTGCGACGGCGGCGATGTCTCCCGCCACCACCGTGTTTGTCGGCTTTTGATCCTTCCCCCTCAGATGCATGATCTGCCCGATCCTCTCCTTCGAGTCCTTGGTGCTGTTGAAAACCGTCGAGTCCGCCTTTATCGTCCCGGAGACCACCCTGAACACGGAGAGCTTCCCGGCGTAGGGATCGGCGATCGTCTTGAAGACCAGCGCCGCCATCGGGGCGTCCGGATCGGCCTTGATCTCGAGGTCCTCCCCTGAAACCGAGTCCTTCACTACAAACGGCTTTCTCTCCATTGGGGACGCGGCGATATTCGCGATAAAATCGAGAAGCGGCTTCACCCCTATGTTCTTGAGACCCGCCCCGCAGAAGACCGGTATCAGATTCCCGTTTATAACGCCTTCCTTTAAGCCCATCGAGAGCTCCTCCTGGGAGAGCTCCCCGGCATCGAGGTACTTCTCCAGCAGGGAGTCGTCCGATTCAGCAATAGACTCTATCATCTCGTTTTTCAGATCATCTATAACGGACGATATGTCAGCCGGGATATCACCCTCGGTAAACTTCCCGGAGGCGTCTTCCGAGTAGCTCAGCGCCTTTCCGCTGATCAGGTCCACCACCCCCGAAAACTCCGCCTCCTTCCCGATCGGATAGGTCATCACTGTAAACCTGCCCTTGAACGCCCCCTTTATCGCATCGAGTGTGCGGCTGAAATCCGCCCTCTCCCTGTCCATCTTCGAGATGTAAATTATCTTCGGGATGCCGAACTCCTCGGCTCTCTTGAACATATTCTCCGTCTGTATCTCCACACCGCCCACAGCATCCACAACGATAACCGCGTTATCCGAAACCGAAAGGCTGATCTGGGCCTCGGTGCTGAAATCGGCGTCTCCGGGCGTGTCGATAAGGTTGATTTTTTTCTTTTCCCATTCAAAATCGAAAAATGAAGAGCTTATGGATATATTTCTCTTAGTCTCCTCGGGATCGTAGTCCATGGTGGAGGTGGAGTCATCCACCTTCCCCAAACGATCGATAGCTTTCACACAAAATAGGATAGCCTCGGCCAGGCTTGTCTTTCCACAACCGCCGTGACCAACGAGAGCAACGTTTCTGATATCGGAAGTTTCAATTTTCATTTAGAGTCTCCCTGTTTCTCATAATGTTTAATCTTATATTCTATTTATAGGAAATGTCAAGGAAAGTTTCCGTTTCACCCCGTTAATCCAGCTCTTTATTTATCTCAACAAAAAGGATTTAAATCAAGGGCGGTTGATGTCATTAATAATTTTAAGCCCCTTGAGGGTGAGAAAGCCGTCCACCTCATTGATAGTCGACGATTCATCGGCGATAATCCCCGCGAGACCGCCGGTGGCGACCACGTAAGGCTCTTCGTTCATCTCCTCTGATATCCGCCTGACGATCCCATCGACGAGATCCACATAACCGAAGACAATGCCGGACTGCATACTGTGAATGGTGTTTTTCCCTATAACGGAGTTGGGCCTTATAAGCTCGACCTTGGGAAGCTTGCTCGCCTTTTGAAAAAGGGCCTCGCTCGATGTCGTAAGGCCCGGAGCGATAACGCCGCCTACATATTCACCTTTCTTGCTCACGCAGTCAAAGGTCGTCGCCGTACCGAAATCCACGATAACCAGCGCCCTTTTTACCTTATAATATGCCGCCACCGCGTTGACGATCCTGTCCGCTCCCACCTCCCTCGGATTGTCATAGTTTATCGACATCCCGGTCTTTATCCCCGGCTCTACGTGCATCGGGGTCAGGTTAAAATATTTCTTACACAGCTCATCCACGACGGCCACCATCGGCGGCACAACGCAGGAGACTATTATGCTCTTTATCTCGCCGGAGCTGATCCTCGAAGAGTAATAGAGGCTCTGCAGGAGAACGCCGTATTCATCCGCCGTCTGCTCCGGCCGCGTAAGCACCCGCCAGTTGCTCACCAGCTCGTCCCCTTTGTAAACACCGATAACGGTATTCGTATTGCCCACATCCAAAACAAGGAGCATCTTATCCTCGCCTATCGCTTTTCAATTCGCCCGATATCACCTTCTTGACGGCCCCCTTGTCATCCTCGACCAAGAGGAAACCGTCCTCGTCCACACCTATGACCAACCCGTCCACAACCTTCTCGTCCACCGCCACCGACACCCTTTTTCCTATCGTTACGCACATCGCCCTGTACCTTTTTACAATCTCCTCGAAGTTGCGGGAATTGTATTTCCCGTACCAAAAATCGAGCCGATATAAAAGCTTAAACAGAACGTCCTTTATCGACACGGCGTAACCAATCTCGAGGTAGAGCGATGTGGCAATATCGGAAACGACCTCGGGAATCTCCATCTTGGTGCTGTTTACGTTTATCCCTATGCCGACGATGAAGAAGCGGTCGCCGCTTTTGTCCGTTCCCATCTCCAGCAATATTCCCGATATCTTCCTGCCGTCGACCAGGACGTCGTTCGGCCATTTTATCGAGACACCCTTCGGGATATAGTCGTTCACGGTCTCGGCGACGGCCAGCGCCGAGAGGATCGTTAGGAGGGAGGCCTTCTCCGTCGTAACCTTCGGCCTCAAGACCAATGATAAATAGACATTCTGCCCGCCGGGGGACGACCATATCCTCCCCCTGCTCCCCTTGCCCCTCTTTTGGTTTCTCGCTATCACGACCCAACCCTCGTCGACGCCGTTCACCGCCAGCCTGTAGGCGTCGTCGTTGGTGGAGTCTGTCTCCTCCAGGTAGACCACCTCTTTCCCCACCACCTTGGTCTTGAGCCTGCCCTTAATAAAGAAGGAGAGTTTCTCGATCATGGGACTTCTATCTTCATATTGATGTCCACCGATCTGGCCCCGTGGGTCAGATGACCCATCGAGATGAAGTGAACGCCGTCAACGGCATAGTCGGCGATGTTCTCCGGGGTGATCCCGCCGGACACCTCTATAAGGGCGCGGCCTTTAATCTGCTTAACCGCCTTTTCCACCGCCTTTCTGTCCATGTTGTCCAGAAGCAGGATATCCGCCCCCGCCCCTATCGCCTGGTCGATCTCGTCCGGGTTTTTCACCTCCACCTCGATCTTCAGCGTGTGGGGTACGTACTCCTTAGCTCTCTTTACAGCCCCGGTTATCCCCCCGGCCGCTGTAATATGGTTGTCCTTGATCAGCACGCCGTCCGTGAGGGAGAATCGGTGGTTGTGACCGCCCCCCACCCTCACGGCGTATTTTTCTAGGTATCGCCACCCGGGCGTCGTCTTTCTGGTGTCAACCACCTTGATATCGCCCCTGCCCAGTTTGCCCACCACGCTCGAGGTCATAGTGGCGATTCCGGAGAGCCTCATCAGGAAGTTGAGGGCCGTCCGCTCCCCCACAAGGAGCACGCCCGTGGGCCCTTTGACCTTCAAAATCGTATCACCGGCCACAATCGAGTCGCCGTCGCTCCTCCCTTCGGAGAACTCCACCCCGCCGCCGCACCTCCTTAACACCTCCTTGAAGACATCCAGCCCGGCAAGCACGAGGGGCTCCTTCCCCCTCACGACCGCCTCGGACACCATCTCCCCCCTTCCCCCCCCTTTACTCACTATCGTGGCGGCCGTGGTTACATCGCCGCCGCCGGCGTCCTCGGCCAGGGCGAGCTCGATAAGCTCTATGACACTTCGGGTGATCTCCATTAAATCCCCCAAAAATGAGGAAGGGCTACGAAGAGGAGCCCAGATACTCCTCCACCTTCTTCAGGCTCTCGAGGAGGTTGTCCCTCTTGGCGAGGATCGTATGCCTCTTGTTCCTCTCCTTGGCGACCACCTCTTCGGGCGCCTTGGAGATGAAGTTTTCGCTCCCGAGCTTTCCCTCCACCTTCACAAGGTCCGCCTTCAGCTTCTCCATCTCCTTGTCGAGCCTCTTCTTCTCCTCGGTGAAATCCACGATCCCCACAAGGGGAACGTAGATTGTATAGGGGCCCGTGATCGAGGTTGCCGAGCCTTCCGGCTGCTCGATATTCCGTCCCGTCTCGATCTTTTCCACGCCCGCCAGCGACTCGATGTATACGCCGTATTCTTTGATCAGATCGATCTCTTTTCCGTCGGCGGACGAGATCATGACGGTAAGCCTCTTCTTCGGGTGGATGTTCATCTCGCCCCGGATATTCCTGATGTTGGTCACGATGTCCCTGATATACGCAAAGGACGACTCGGCGTCTGGAAAGCTGAGTGCGTCCTCCACTTCCGGAAAAGGCGACTTCATCAGGAAGTCGGGGACGTCCACCACGCTCCCCTTCAGGCTCTCCTTGATATTGGAATATATCTCTTCTGTAACGAACGGAATAATCGGGTGAAGGAGCTTCAGCGTCCTCGTGAGGGCGTAGAGGAGGACGTTTTTCGTCCTCTCACTCTCGGACTCGTTATCCGAATAGAGATAGATCTTGCTCATCTCGATATACCAATCGCACAGCTCGTGCCAGACAAACTGGTAGAGGGACGTGGCGGCCACGTTGAACTCGTAGCTTTCGAGGGCGGCCGTCACCTCCCCGGTGACGGACTGGAGACGGCTCAGGAGCCACCTGTCCGCCAGCGTCAGGTCCTCTTTGGTAAAATCGAAATTGGCGAAATCGGTGGCATAGCCTTCGCCGATGTTCATCAGGACAAACCTGGCGGCGTTCCAGAGCTTGTTGATGAAAAAGCGGTACCCCTCGATCCTCGACTCCGAGAGCTTGATGTCCCTCCCCATGGCGGCAAAGGCGGTAAGCGTGAATCGGAAGGCGTCGGCTCCGTACCTCTCAATTATCGTCAGGGGGTCGATGACGTTCCCCTTCGACTTGCTCATCTTATGGCCCATCTCGTCCCGGACCAGGGCGTGGATGTAGACGTCCTTAAACGGTACGTCCTTCATGAAGTAGAGCCCCATCATCATCATCCTGGCCACCCAGAAGAATATGATGTCAAAACCGGTTATGAGGGCCGACGTGGGATAGTAGACCTCGAGGTCTTTGGTTTTATCCGGCCAACCCAGCGTGGAAAAGGGCCAGAGGGCGGAGCTGAACCAGGTGTCGAGGACGTCGGTGTCCTGCGTGAGCTTTTTACCCTTGCAGGCGCCGCACTCTTTCGGGTCTTCCATCGAGACGATCACCTCGCCGCAGTCTTCGCAGTACCATGCGGGGATCCGGTGTCCCCACCAGAGCTGCCTGGAGACGCACCAGTCCCTGATATTCTCCATCCAGTCGAAGTAGGTGTTCTCCCACTGCTTCGGGACGATCTTCGTCCTCCCGTCTCTTACTGCAGCGATCGCCTCCCTTGCCAGGACGTCCGCCTTGACGAACCACTGCTTCGAGACGAGGGGCTCCACCACCGTGTGGCACCTGTAACATTTTCCCAGCGGGACCGGATACTCCTCGACCTTTTCCAGAAGCCCCATCTCCTTGAGGTCGGAGACGACCTTCTCCCTCGCCTCGTATCTGTCCATCCCGTTATAGGGGCCGGCGCCTTCGTTCAAGGTGGCGTCCACGTTGATTACCACCACCCTCTCGAGGTTGTGCTTGTTTCCGATCTCGAAGTCGTTGGCGTCGTGGGCGGGTGTGATCTTCAGCGCCCCGGTTCCGAACTCCAGGCTGACGTACTCATCGAATATCACCGGAAGCTCACGATTTATGATGGGGAGAACGAGCTTTTTACCCTTGAGCTCTTTATACCGCTCGTCGTCAGGATTTACCGCCACGGCGGTGTCGCCGAACATCGTCTCCGGCCTCGTTGTGGCTACGGCGACGTACTTGCCGTCGTCATCCAGATAGGGATACCTGATGTAGTAGAGGTGTCCCTTCGTCTCCTCGTGCTCCACCTCGAGATCTGCAAGCGCCGTGTGGCATCTGGGGCACCAGTTGCTGATGTAATCCCCCCTGTATATAAGACCGTCATTATAGAGCGTCACGAAGACGAGCCTGACCGCCTTCGACAGCCCCTCGTCCATCGTAAAGCGCTCTCTCGTCCAATCGCAGGAGGCGCCGAGCTTCTTCAGCTGCTTGATGATCAGCCCGCCGTGCTCCTCCTTCCACTCCCAGACGCGGTCGACAAACATCTCCCTTCCCAGGTCGTGCCTGGTCTTTCCAATCTTTGCCAGATCCTTCTCGACGACGTTCTGGGTGGCAATCCCGGCATGATCGGTCCCCGGCATCCAGAGGGTGTTTCTCCCCTGCATTCCCTTGAACCTGATAAGGATGTCCTGAAGCGTGTTGTTAAGGGCGTGCCCCATATGCAGCGAGCCCGTGACGTTCGGGGGCGGGATAACTATGGAGTAGGGCTCGGAATCGGAATCGTTGTCGGCGACAAAGAGCCCTTTCTTTTCCCAAAACTCATACCATTTATCTTCAATCTCGCTGGGATCGTATCCCCTGTTTCTGCCTTCCACTCTGCTAAAAGCCCTCCTTTTATAAAACTTCCTCTATACAAAAAAATCAGGGGAAGAAATTCCCCTGAAGAGAGTCACCTTATGGCCGAGGCTTCTATCTGCTTTTTTCACCCTTGAGCCTGCGTATCTCGTCCTTTATAAGCTCCTCCGCCAATTCGGGGACGACCTCCCAGACCACCTTCTGCACTATCTCCCTGGCTATCTTGTCGACGGCGGTCGTTACCTCCCCCTCACTCATATCCTTCCTGACGGCATCCGGTATTATACCTTCCTCTATCACCCTCTCCTTGACCATTCGGGATATCTCTTCCGCGCGCCCCCCGATTTCACCCATATTTTCGCCCGAGATATCGGCGATATCCTCCGATTCCACACCGGACTCTTCGCCCATATCTATGGCCATGGTATCGTCGATTTCGCCTAATCCCTCGAAGGATTCGGACGTCGATTCAACCTCTCCCATATCCCAATCCCCCTCGCCGAAGGAGCTTTCAGAAGGTGCCGACTCAAACCCGGAGTCCGTATCCAGATCTAAACCGGTCCCCATATCACCCGTATCTACACCCCCCATCTCCTTATTTAATAAAAAATCATCGCCGGCGTCGGAAACGCCATCGGAATCATCCCCCCAATCCAGCTCGATGGAATCCTCTTCCTTTAGGCCCCCGTCGGAGAAATCATCCGTACCCCCTCCGGGCATTTCGATAGCCTCCAACTCCATACCCCGTACCTGGGTCTCCTCTCCAAATCGATCATCGGTGAAAACCCCGCCCTCCACTGTAGGAACGTCCTCGTCAACAAAGGGTCTCTCCCCTGTATCCTCGGGGAAAGCATTTCCGACTCTCGTTTCGTTTCCTGCAGATATATCTCCTTCCAACGTTATATCATCCCCGGCATGGCCCTCGAGATCTCCCATCGATATTTCATCCCCCAGCTCGAAGCCGTCATCCGCAAAACCGGTCTCCCCTGCAAGGGGGCTATCCGTCTCATCGCCGATGGTAAAAGGTTCCTCGGAGATCCTTGTCTCCTCGATCACCACAGTCTCCGAATCGGCCGCCTCCGACTCCGTTGAGAGGTCTTCTTCGCCCCAGAGCTCATCCGTATCCCCTATCTCCAAAGATCCTCCCCCCCCGGAAATATCATCGTATTCCTCAACAGACCAGATATCATCGGCTCCCGTGGGCTCTTTTTTTACAGGGGGCCTGTCTATTTTGGAATCATCCATAATCGGCTCCCTTGATTCAATTGTGTCAAAAGGTTCCAAAGGCTCCTCTGGGGAAATCCCGGTGGAATCCATCCCCCCCCTTGAGAAATCGGTGTCCGGCGCAGCCATAGGGGTATCCTGCTGTATTCTCTCCTCGGTCGGGGTACTGAACTCATCGAAGTCTCCGAGATCGTCGATCCCCTCCAGGTCATCGAGACCGCCGATATCGTCGATTTCGGCCTCCGCCGCACTGACAGGCGCCTGGGCGCCGCCCTTAAACACCATCTCCTTTATCTTGTTTACCAGAGAGTGGGACTCGAAGGGCTTCTTAATGAAGTCGTCTGCGCCCACCTCCGCCGCCCTATCCTCGTCGAAAGGCTCGAATGTTCCGGTTAGAAGAATCACGGGTATTTTCGCCAGCCCGTCGGTCGCCTTTATCTCCTGACATACCTCGTAACCGTCCTTGTCGGGCATTACCACGTCCAGAAGTATCACATCCGGCCGAAATTCATTGGCCTTCGCTACCGCTTCCGTTCCGTTGTCCACGATGGTCAGCTCGAAGTCCTCGTGAGCAAGGGTAATGCTCACCACTTTCTGAATCGTTACACTGTCGTCCGCCAAAAGAATCTTTTTTGACATTTTATATGACCATTATTGAATTTGATTATCCGCCAAGACAAGGGCATCAACATCAAGGATTATAAATCTCCTGTCGTTCTGCTCCGCCCTCGCCTTAAAATATTTTTTTACCACCCCTTTAAAATCCGGAGGTAACGGAGTGGGATCCAGCTCCAGCTGAACGACCTGGTAATCACCGTCAATACTAAAGCCGAAGGTTTTTTGGCCGACATCGACCAAAAGGGCCATGTCCCCGCTCTCATCTTCCTTCAGCCCAAGACGTCTCTTCAAACTCAGATAAGGTATCGGCTCCCCTTGATGAACAATGAATCCGAGAATGAAATCGGACAGCAGCGGGGCAATGTAAACCTTCTCGACCGAAACGACCTTTACAATCTCTTTTATAGATATCCCGAAACTTCTGTTTCCAAGGGCGAAGACAAAAAACTGCTTTTCAATGTCACCGTCTAATAATCCCATCGCTTTGTTTATACGGGCTTAATCCGATGGTAAAATCATCTCTATCAACCAGGGTATATTCAGGAGTAAAACCATTTTACCCGAGCTCATCAGCAACTCTTTATATATCTTGGTCGATTCGTTCACCGCTACTTCGGGAAACGGGAACCTGTCCAGCGACCCCTCGTCCAGAACACCCTCTATATGATCCACAATCACCCCGGCCCTCTGGAGCTCGGAGCTGTCTCCGAGACCCCTCTTTATGATCACCATGCTTTTAAAGGATTCCCCGCCCCTCCTCCTCTGTATTACCGACCCCCCTTTCCCCTCCCCGTCACCTCCTTCTGCGTCCGTACCACCCTCTCCAAGCCTGAAGTAGCCCTTGATGTCAAACACAAGGATTTTTTCGCCCCGTATCTCCACGGAACCGAGGATATTTTTGTTTTTTAAACCCTGATCGTCGTAATTGACGTCTCCCATCTGGATAATCTCCGCCAGGAAAACAGCGCTCAATCCGAACAGAACTCCTCCCGTGGAGAATATCAATATAAGCTTTTTATCTACGGCGAACGTATCGTATCTGCCAACCGAATATTTGCTCCCCTTATAATCCCCGATCTCGCCCCTGTCAGCTCCCACGCCTCAATTACCTCCCCTTAATTTGTAACAAGACCTTCCCTCATGTATCACATCCGTTGACAGACCGCCCAACAGCTTATAAATATCGAGCTCTCCTATCAGACCCTCCCCTATCAGACCGTATTAGACCGCATTAGACCGTATTACCACTTCCCCCACTTACCGGCCACCCGATCTCCCCATCCCCCCGCCCCACTATAATTGCCACCCCCACCAACACGATTTACGATGTTATAATGCCCCAGTAGAAGGTATCATAAATAGAGATTAGTGTCAAGTTTTTAATGTCAAAAAGAAACAATGAAAAATATTACCTTAGTTTCCAAACGACTATGGATACCAAGCTCATTCCTCCTTGACACAACAACCGATTTAAGAGTATATTTTAGGCAGGTATCTATAATAGATTAACAGGGAGGGCAGTGATATGTCGGAGATTATAAAAAAGATTCACTGGCTGGGCCACGCGGGATTTCGGGTGGAGGGATCAAAGGTCGTCTACTTCGATCCCTTCAACGTCTCCGGGGGGCCAACGGCCGACCTCATCCTTGTATCCCACACCCACTACGACCACTTTTCACCCAACGACATAAAGAAGTTATCTGACGGCAATACGACCCTCATCATATCAAACGACACCGATCCGGACTTTGCCGGCGAAGTGATCAAGCTCACGCCCGGAAAAACCGTCGACGTAAAGGGAATGACCGTCAAGGCCGTTTCCGCCTACAACGTGGGCAAGCAGTTTCACCCGAAGACAAGTGGCTGGCTCGGCTACCTTCTTACCATCGACAATGATACGATCTACCACACCGGGGACACCGACCTGATCCCGGAGATGGACGAGATCATCGCCGACGTGGCGCTCGTTCCCGTCGGCGGGACGTTTACCATGGACGCCGCCGAGGCGGCGAAGGCGGTCAGGGCGATGAGGGTAAAGACCGCAATCCCGATGCACTGGGGCGAGATCGTGGGGGACGAGACCGACGCACGAAAATTCAAGGAGCTCGTTGGGGACGCCGCCGAGGTCGTGATATTGGAAAAGGAGTAAGGAGCATATTTGCTGTCATTGCGAGGAAATTTTTATTGAGGCGACGAGGCAATCTAGTTATTCTATAGGTGTCTAATAATCAACAGATTATGAAATGTCATTCCTTTGGGAAACGGGAACATAGAGTGGTGGTCTGTGCGTCGGGTGGCACTGACAATCCCACGCTTGTCAGTGGGACATTTAAAAGAGGGAGGCAATTATAATATCTTTCTGGGTTCCTTTATCTAGTCGGGAATGACAGAATAAATAAAACGGGGGAACATTCAGTATCTGGATTGAAAAGGTAAACAAGAATAGTGTCATTGCGAGGATCGAGCCTTGAAAACAAGGCGAACGACGAAGCAATCCGGTTATATTTCACATAAACACCAGATTGCCCCACCCCGTTTAAAATAAATATTGGTCGCCCGCAATGACGGCTTTTTAACACCGGACACCCTCGATGATAGATTGGGGCTAATACCTGCTTACGTTACGGATTTTAAAAACCTATATTAAACAGTAACCTTCTTTAGAGGAAATTATCATGAAAAAGACGATCTCGATATTTATCGCCTTGCTCATAATTCTGGCTGTCTCGGCGACCGCACCGGCGAAAGACGTCAAGCTGGTCAACTATAACGTCTGGTTCGGCCTCGACGGCAACGGGACATTCAAGATGGGTGAATACGAAGACAAGGCGACAAGGAGCAAGCGTTTTGACCTCCTGGTCAAGGAGCTTAAGAAAATGTCCCCCGACGTAATCGGCATACAGGAGGCTAATGAGCTTCCCGGATACGCCAGAAGACTCGCCCGCAAGATCGGCTACAGCGCCGTCTGGAAGGTGGGCAACTCCGGGCTCAAGCTCTTCGGCTTCGGCATCCCGGTGAACTTCACCGAGGGAGACGTCGTCCTCGCCAAGAGGGCCCACAGCCTCAAGTACCTCGGGGCGAGGCGCCTATCCGGCAAGGGTATCCAACGGGACCTCCTCTGTGTTCACACAAAGGAGGTCAGAAACGTCATGGCGGCCAAGGTCGTTATAGACGGAAAGCCCCTCCTCGTTTTCAACACCCACACCCACTTCAGCCTCATCATGGACGAGACCTGGATGAAGAAACTCGAGGATATGGTGCTCGAAGGCAACATCACCAGAGAGGAGAAGGAAGCGATCCTGGCGGAGATGGAGGAGAGCCATGAGTGGACCGAGAGCGACGTCATGAACCTCACCGCGTTCGTCAAGGAGATCACCAAAAAGTGCGACCACCCCTACGTCATCATGGGGGACTTCAACACCACCAAGACCTCCCCGGCTATTCAGAAGATGATCGCGGACCTCGGCCTTCTCGACCCTTACGAGCTGATGAATCCTGGGGCAGACGGCTTCACCTGGGATTCGGTAAATAACCCGAACACCGCCTTTGACGGATCGCAATACTGGGCAGACGGCAAGACGCTGAGGGATCCCCTGAGCCGTCTCGAAGCGGAATTCGATTTGGCTGTCCCAAGGAGGATCGACTTCATCTTCCTTTCGAGCCACTTCAGGCCAGAGGACGTCAAATCGTCGCGGCTGATCTTCAACGAGCCCATAGATGGGGTCTTCGTCTCGGATCACTTCGGCGTAGAGGTCATCCTGGAGGAGATACCAAAGTAGAATTGAACTGCAACTAAAAAGGAATCATCTAAAGTCATTCCCTTCGGAAGCGGGAATCCAGAGGGATGATCTGTGCGTCGGGTTCTACTTACAAGCCATGGCTTGTCGGTGGAACATTTGAAATCGGGAGACAGGTTAACATTTTTCTGGATTCCTTTATATCGTTGGGAATTACGGCATAAATCCCCAGTGATGCCGGGAATGACAATATATAGTTTTCATGGGAAGAAGAATGAAGAATTTCAGACTAACCGTCGTTTTTTTAGTGGTGATTGCCTTTACGATTGCGCCCGCCGCTGCAAGCGCCCAGAGCGCCAAAGAGTGGGTGGAAAAGGGACTCGAGTACGAGAAAAAGGGTGAATGGGAAAAGGCGATTGATGCCTGTAACAAGGCCTTGAAAATCGATCCAAATTACAAATGGGCCTACTGCAACAGAGGAGTTTATTATGAAAAATTGGGAAGGTACAACGATGCGATTGCTGACCACACAAAGGCGATAGGTATCGACCCTGATTACAAATGGGCCTACAACAACAGGGGAAATGCCTACAACAGCCTAAAAAGATACGACAAGGCCATAGCGGACTACACAAAAGCCGTAAGCATCGACCCGAATTACGCCGATGCCTACTACAACAGAGGGAATGTATACGGACGATATCTAAGAAAATACGATAAGGCGATTGCGGACTTCACAAAGGCCATTAGTATCGATCCGAACGATGCTTCGGCCTACAACAACAGGGGGATGTGTTACAAGGCTTTGGGCGAAAAAGAGAAGGCCCGTGCCGACTTCGAGAAGGCGTGCGAAATGGGGGCAAATTCCGCCTGCAAAAATTTGAAGAAGTAGTGCGGTTCTCATTCAGTGTCATTGCGAGGAAATATCACATGTTATTCCCGCGTAAGCTGGAATCCGCAAAAATGACAAATGTCATTCCCGCGTAAGCGGGAATCCAGTGGTATGGTATGTGTGTTGGGTTCTACTGACAAGCTCTTGCTTGTCAGTGTGATATCTGAAAACGGGAAGCCGATTAATATCTTTCTGGATTCCCAATCGAGTTCGGAATGACAGAATAAATAGAGCGGGGAGATACTCAGTACTTGGATTGAACAAGTAGACAAAAATAGTGTCATTGCGAGGAGTGAGCTTTTTAGAAAAGCTAACGACGAAGCAATACGGTTATTCCTCTCGCGAAACGAGTGATCGCTTCCATAAATCACTTGGAGCGAAGCAACAGCCCTTTCACAGCCCTCGACAGCCCACCGAACTCCTGAACGGAGAGCGTCTCCCCCCGGCGGCCGAGGTCTATTCCGGCCGCCTCCCCCAGCGCATCCAGATCGCCAGGATGGACGACATCGGGAACGGACTTGAGGGCGTTTCTCAGGGTCTTCCTCCTGTTGTTGAACGCCTCCCGAACGATAGCCCTGAATATCTTCGTATCATTCACGTCGCAGAGGGGGGTTTTGCGGACCTTAAAGAGGACCACAGCGGAGTCCACCTTCGGCACCGGGTGGAAATTCCCCCTGCCGACCTTGAATGCTTGCTTGATATCACACTGAAGCGTCGCCATGACGGTCAGCGCCCCGTACTTTTTCGTTCCGGGCACCGCCGTCAGCCTGTCCGCCACCTCCCGCTGGAGCATCAGGACGAACCTGTCGATATGTGCTCCCGCCTCCAGAAGCCTGAATATCATCTCGGTGGAGATATTGTAGGGGAGGTTCGCCACGACAACGAGCTTCCCTCCTATCCTCTCCCCCAACGCGACAAAGTCAAATTTAAGCGCATCGGCAAAGACAATATCCATCTCACCCCGGCCGATCTCGTCTGAGAACCTCTCCGACACGAGCTCCGCGAGCTTCCTGTCCGACTCTATTGCGACCAGCCTCTTCGTACGACGGAGGAGGAGCCTGGTCAAGACACCCGTCCCCGGCCCTATCTCGACGACCACATCATTATCCCCCACCGATGCGGCATCGACGATCCTCTCGGCAACTGCCCCCTGAACGAGGAAATGCTGCCCCCTCCCCTTATACGGGAAGATGCCGCGATTACCGAGCGTCCTCTTTATGGTTGCCACTGCTATTCTGTTAACAAAAAATAGATTTCCCTGGATATTGAAAGGGTGGATTTTCTTCTGTTCCTGAAGTCACATATCCGATTTTTCCCCGCCGCTTTTCATCTTCCGGAGGGCGAAGACCGACCTAAGCGTAACGAAATAGGCGACGGCGGCGGTGACCGTCCCCACGAGGAGAAAACCGACGGCCAATGACAGCATCACCTCGGAGCCGAGGGACATGAGCCCGTCTATGTCGTTCACGATATTTTCGGGCACATCGAGGGAGTAGCCGAGGATCGCCTTTCCGAGCTTGAACTCGCAGAAGTAAAAAACCGGCATCGTAAAGGGGTTGGCGAAGAAAGTCCCGGCCAGGGCGGATAGCTTGTTTGCCCTGAGGATAAACGACAGGCCGAGAGCGGATATCGTCTGCGTTCCGGCGAGGGGAGAGAACGCCATCAATACGCCGATCCCCATCCCGAGGGCGATCTTCCCCGGCGTGTCGTCGGACTTTATCGCCCTTTTCAGAAGCTCCTTGATGCTTCTCCTCTTCTTCTTTTTCCCGCCCTCGCCCTTTTCTTCCACCTTTACTTCGTCAACTACCACCTCTTTACCCCCAACCTCTTCATTCTCTTTTTGCTCCCTTTTTGCTCGATATATATCCGCTTGCCCTTTCATTTTGACCGTCAAATCTTTAATCTCGATATCGCGTTCATGCCGCCGTTTTCGAGGCCCGCGTCTTCCGCCTTAACGACCCCCACCGCCCCTATCATCGCTCCGTTGTCGGTGCAGAGCTCCCTCTTCGGGATCACCACCTTAATGCCGTGCTCGTTTGCCCTCTCGATCATCGCCTCCCTCAGGGCGGAGTTTGACGCCACCCCCCCGCAGAGGACGATCGTCTTTATCGAATCGAAGCGTCCATCGATATTTGCCTCCGAGAGCGCGAGGCGGATGCTCTTCGTAACGAGGACTTCCACCACCGCCTCCTGAAATCCCAGTGCGATTCTACGTTTAAACCCCCCGTTTAGTTGACCGTCCGCCTCCCTCTCCTTGATGAAGTTCCTGACGGACGTCTTGACGCCAGAAAAGGAGAAGTCGAACGAACCCTTTTCAAGGTAGGCCCTTGGGAACTTCACGCCCTCCTCCCCTCTATCTCTAGCCGCGGCCGCCTCCTCCTCGATGGGCCTCCCCCCCGGGTACCCCAACCCCAAAAGCTTTGCCACCTTGTCGAATGCCTCCCCTGCGGCGTCGTCGAGTGTCTGCCCCCTCAAAACATATTCCATATCTTTGCCAACCTGCCCCCCCTCCAATCTTCTCACGACGTAGAGGCTCGTATGGCCGCCGGAGACCACAAGGGCCACAAAGGGAAGCTCCGGGGGATCTTCGACAAGAAGGCTCGAGGCGATGTGCCCCTCGATATGATTTACGCCCAGAAGGGGGATCTTAAGGGCCAGGCTCATCGCCTTCGCGGCGGATATGCCGGATACCAGGGAGCCGACGAGCCCCGGCCCCTGTGTCACGGCTATGACATCTATACTTTTAAGCGAAGTACCGGCGGTCTCGAGGGCGGAGTCTACGATCGGTATGATGTTCTCCAGATGCTTCCTGCTGGCGAGCTCCGGAACCACACCCCCGAATCTCGTGTGCACCTCGTCCTGCGAGGAGACGATATTGGAGAGTATCTTAAAGTCCCCCGTGACCACGGCGGCCGACGTGTCGTCGCAGGAGGTATCTATCCCGAGGACCAGCATGAAATCTTATCCCGCCCCTTAATATTCAAGAAATCGGTTGCAGTTGATATCGAATTCGACTAAACTTAACAATACACCGATTTTACGGTTTAGTCAAGACGGGCGCCAAAAATAGAGGGAAATGGACGCAGGATTCAGAAGAATATACACGGTAAGCGAGATCACCTCGGAGATAGCCGTTAGGCTCGAGAGGGAGTTCCCCTTCGTCTGGGTGGAGGGAGAGATATCGGGTTTAAGGACGCCGGCGTCGGGCCACATATATTTTTCGCTCAAGGACGAAGAAGCGAGCCTCAGGTGCGTCATGTTCAAGCAGCAAACGAGGTATCTCACCGTTAGGGTTACAGACGAGGACGACTACGAAGACGATTTCAACGGTGAGGTTGCTGAAGTCGACGATGAATCGAATCAGCCATCCCTCTTTGCCTTAAGGCCCGCCGCCAGAAGAACGGCTACCTTCAGGCCGGAAGATGGACAGCACGTCCTTGTAATGGGGAGGATCGGGGTCTACGCCGCGAGGGGCGAGTACCAGTTGGTGGCGGAGGTTATAGAGCCGGTCGGGATCGGAACGATGTCCCTCGCATTGGAGCAACTGAAAGAGGAGCTGAAGGAGAAGGGCTACTTCGACCCGGAGAGGAAGAGACCCCTTCCCTTCCTCCCTGAAAAGATAGCCGTGGTGACGTCGCCCACGGGGGCGGCCCTGTTCGACATATTGAAGGTGATCTACCAGAGGTATGCTGCCGCCCACGTAATCGTATGTCCGGCACGGGTCCAGGGAGAGGGGGCAGAGCTGGAGATAGCCCATTCGATCGATCTCGTAAACGAAAACGGATTAGCCGACGTCATCATCTGCGGGAGAGGGGGCGGAAGCTTAGAGGACCTCATGCCATTCAACACGAGGGAGGTGGCGGACGCCGCCTTTAGATCCAATATCCCGGTCGTCTCCGCGGTCGGCCACGAGATCGACTTCACAATCCTCGATTTCACGGCGGACATGCGCGCGCCTACTCCAACGGCTGCGGCCGAGATGGTCGTCCCGAGAATAGACGACCTCCTCATGACGATAGACTCGGCCTCCGATAGGCTGACGGCGGGAGCGGAGGATGCCCTCACAAAAAGGAAGGGGGAGTTGACGAGCCTCCTCAAACGATTGAGAACTCCCGAGGAGTCGATAGCGCTGATGAGGGCCAGGATCGAGACGATATCGGGGCTTCTCACTGCGGCCGTCTCCGGGAAACTGGACGAGAGGAGAATCCGCTTTTGGTCGGCCGCCTCGGCCCTGAAAAAGATGAGCCCGAGAGACGTCCTGTCGAGGGGATACGCGGTCGTAAGGCGGGCGGACACGGGCGAGGTGATTAGAAGCACCGGCCAGATCGAGGTCGGGGAGACGGCGGAGATAAGCCTCCACTCCGGTAGCCTCACCGCTGATGTTGTTAAACGCGATATAGAGGATTGAATATAAAAGGTGAAGTTACTTAAGCGGCTCTTCGTCATTTCCTTATTTCTATTGCCCCTCCATTTCGCCCCCCTCGCCCACCCCACCACGCTGAACGCCCCGAAGGTCGTGAAACAGGGGGAAGTATACATCGTTGGTATTTCGATCGAGGAAGCGGGCGGTGGGGATATCTCGAGTGTCAGGGGTATATTTTGCAAAAGGAGAGTCTATTTCAACCGGACGCCCTACCCCGGGACATACTCCGGCCTCATGGGGGTGGACGTGTCGGAGGAGGCGGTTAAAAAGCTCCTCAGGGTGGTAATCAAGAGGGTCGACGGAACAGTCGAGTTGGCCGATAAGGAGATAACGATCGAGGAGGTCGACTTCGGTGTGCAGAGGATAAGCGTACCCAAAAAGTGGGTGGACTACGACAGTGAAACCGAAGAGAGGATAAGCCTCGAATCAAAAAAGATCAAAGAAGTATTGGGAGCGGAGACGAAAGAGAGGCTCTGGGACGCCCCCTTTGTAAGGCCCACCGAGGGGAGAATTTCAACGACTTTCGGCCTTATGCGCTACATCAACGGCAAACCAAAAAGTCCCCACTGCGGTATCGATATCGTGGCGTACCTGGGGACGCCCGTCCTCTCCGCAAACAGGGGCAGGGTGGCTCTCGTCATCGATGCGTTTATACCGGGACTTACCGTCATCTTAGATCACGGCCAGGGGCTCTACTCCACATACTGCCACCTCTCGAAGGTATTGGTTTCCGAGGGGGAGGAGGTCGATCGCGGCCAGGGAATAGCTCTGGTCGGGGGGACGGGAAGGATAACCGGCGTGCACCTCCACTACGGCATTACGGTAAATTCCAACAGAGTTGACCCCCTTGCCGTTGAGAAGATAGACGTGGATGAGAATGGATCGATATATATTTCGAGGTAGTCTTATGCAAGGAAAAACCGGCATCGATTTCAATTGGACGCTCAAGGCGTCAATCATGAGAGCGGCCAAGACCGCCCTCTTTTTCACTGCGATTTCTGTCATGTCTCTCCAGCTTGGGCTTCCCGCGCACCCGGCGGAACTTACCTGCCCGGGCGAGATCGTTCAGGGGGAGATTGTCGTCATAATTTTAAACGGAGCCTTGATCGGAGAGGGGGATATCGTTGACGCGGTTGGTCTCTTCGATTCGAGGCGCGTCTACTTCAATCCCTCATCCCGGCCCGGCACTTTTTTCGGGCTTCTCAGCGCCAACCTCACGGCGAAACCGGGCCCAAAGAGGCTCACCGTTACCGTAAAAAATAGCGACGGTACAAAGGAGATATTAGGCCGCGAGATAACCGTTAAGAAGGGCAACTTCAAGACACAGCACCTTACCCTCGCAAAGAAGTGGGTCCACTACTCCGACGAGGATCTCAAGCGGATAAGGGAGGACAACCGGGCGGTCGGAAAACTCTACAGGACGGAGACCGGCGACAGGCTCTGGTCTGAGCCTTTTATAATGCCCCTCACCGGGAGGATCTCCGGCGATTTCGGCTTGAGGAGGTTCATTAACGGCGAGCCCCGCGCCTCCCACAGCGGTATAGACATCGTCCAGCCCGCCGGCACTCCGATCGCGGCCCCCAACGACGGCAGGGTGGCGCTGGTCAGGGATATGTTTTTCTCCGGCGTATCCCTCTTCATCGACCACGGCCAGGGCCTCTACACGATGTTCTTTCACCTCTCGGAGGTGGTGGTAACCGAGGGGAACGACGTCGTCCGGGGCCAGACGATAGCCTTTGTCGGGGCGACCGGCAGGGTCACCGGGGCGCATCTCCACTTCGGCGTTCGCCATACCGGAAACAAGGTCAGCCCCTGGGACCTCGTGAACCTGAAGGTCCCTTAGAAATCCTTTCCCTTGACTTTGATAGTTTTAGGGGATATTATTAAAAAGTGGTGTAATGCTATTGTTATATAATAATACGGACGAACAATACAATACGGACGGCATAAAACATCGGGAGGATGAGGGAACCAGGTGGCCAGAAAAGGAGAGGAGAACGGCTTCGATTCGGAGATCGGGGAATTCGACGTCGGGCTCAAAAAACTGGAGGAGATAGTCGAGAGGCTCGATGCGGGCGAGCTGAACCTCGAGGAGTCCCTCTCCACCTTCGAGGAGGGAATGAAGCTCATCAAGGCCCTGACCGAGAAGTTGGAGGAGGCGGAGAAGAGGGTTGAGATCCTAAAGGAGACCGGAGACGGCGAGGTCAAGACCGAGGAGTTCGAGGGGTAGGGCTGACCGAAGATACGACAATCGCGGCTGCATGAAGAGTGTATTGGATGATCGGGGATACTTTGGTCACAGTCGCACCAAGGGGAAGGGGTCGACTAAGGGGATGCAGTTGTTATTGTCCGGGGTGTCCGTTAACGAGCTGTTATATTGTACTGTACATTGTGTATATTGCATATTGATATTTGAAGGCGTAATAAAAACAATCTGTCCCTTATCCGCTCCGATGTCCGATGGTAGTTTTTCAGTCGGGAAATTTTTAGCCAGGAGATGACCATTTTTAACCTTTCGGACTACCTAAACGACAGGCGCAAGATAATCGACGAGGGCTTGAAGAAGGTTATCGAAGATCTCGACGAAGCCTCCGGGACACTGAAGCGGGCGATGAAATACAGCCTCTTTTCCGGAGGCAAGAGGTTGAGGCCGATCCTTGCATTCGCCGCCGCCGAGGCGGTCGGCGGAAACGCGGGTGACGCCCTTCCGGCGGCGATCGCCCTGGAGCTGATCCACACATATTCCCTCGTTCACGACGATCTTCCCGCAATGGACGACGACGACCTGAGACGTGGAATCCCCACGAGTCACAAGGTCTTCGGAGAGGCACAGGCCGTCCTTGCCGGGGACGCCCTCCTGACAAAGGCGTTCTCGGTGTTGACCGACACGGCAAACAACAACGCCGACCCGAAGAGGCTCTTGGCCGTCGCCCACGAGATCGCCGTCGCCGCGGGGGAGGAGGGGATGCTCGGCGGACAGACAGCGGATATCGAATCCGAGAGGAAGGATATCGACCTCCCCAGCCTCGAATTCATTCACATCAGAAAGACCGGCGCGCTTATCCTGGCGTCGGTACGCTCCGGTGCTATACTGGGCGACCCCAGCTCTGGGGGGGTGGACGAGGATTCTCTGCGGAAGCTGAGCGAATACGGGAAGAACATCGGCCTGGCTTTTCAAATATCGGACGACATCCTGGACGTCATAGGAGACAAGGACGTTATGGGGAAAAAGCCGGGACAGGATCACGTAAAGGGGAAGGCCACTTACCCGGCCCTTTTGGGACTTTCCGAGTCGAAGAGGATGGCGAAGGAATTGGTGGAGAAGGCGCTTCGGTCCCTCACCAATTTCGGCGACTCTGCCCAGCCTTTAAGGGCGATTGGGAACTTCATTGTTGAGAGGCAATCTTAAAAGGAAGAAGAAGCAATGAGTGAACTCCTAAAGAATATAAACGGTCCCGAGGATATAAAAAAACTCACAATGGACGAGCTCAAAGATCTCGCCGAAGAGATCCGGGATCTCATCATCGATACGGTGTCTGTAACCGGGGGGCACCTTGCGCCGAGCCTGGGCACCGTCGAGCTTACGCTGGCCCTCTATCGCGTATTTTCGCCTCCCGAAGACAAGATAATCTGGGACGTGGGGCACCAGGCCTACGCCCACAAGATAATCACCGGCAGGAGAAAGAGGTTCTCTTCTCTGAGACAGCTCGGGGGTATCTCCGGCTTTCCGAAGATCAAGGAGAACCCCCTGGACACCTTCGGCACCGGCCACAGCTCCACGTCGATCTCGGCGGCCCTGGGGATAGCTTCGGGGAAATGCATCAAAAACGACGACGGGATGGTCATCGCGGTAATCGGGGACGGCTCGATGACCGGCGGCGAGGCCTTCGAGGGGCTCAATCAGGCGGGCCATCTCGAAAAGAACATCATCGTGGTTTTGAACGACAACGAGATGTCGATAGATCCGAACGTGGGGGCCCTCTCCTCCTTCTTCTCCCGGAAGCTATCGTCTAAGCCGGTGGTCAACCTGAAAAGGGAGATCGAGGCGATCCTGAGGTCGGTCCCCGGCATCGGCGAGGACATGGTGAAGATAGCCAAGAAGGCGGAGGACGCCATCAAGGGCTTCATGACGCCGGGTATGCTCTTCGAGTCGCTCAACTTCCAGTACTTCGGTCCCATAGACGGCCACAGGATCGACCGCCTGGTCGAGACCCTCTCGAACGTCAAGGAGATCAACGCCCCCATCCTCCTTCACATCTTTACAAAAAAGGGCAAGGGCTACATCCCCGCGGAGGACAACCCGTCGAAGTTCCACGGCATAGGGCCCTTCGACGTCGACACCGGCGACCCGATCGTATCGAGTCCGGAGATCCCCACCTACACGAAGGTCTTCGGGAACACTCTTCTAAAGCTCGCCCGGAAAAACAAGAAGATAGTCGCGATAACCGCCGCGATGTCGGACGGGACGGGCCTCCCGCTCTTCGCAAAGAAATACCCGGACAGGTTTTTCGACGTGGGGATCGCGGAGCAGCACGCCGTCACGTTTGCGGCGGGCCTCGCCACCCAGGGACTGATCCCGATCTTCGCGGTATATTCCACCTTTCTCCAGCGGGCCTACGACCAGGTCATCCACGACGTGTGCCTCCAGGACCTCCCCGTGATATTCTGCATCGACCGGGGCGGAATCGTCGGGCACGACGGCCCCACGCACCACGGGCTGTTCGACATCGCGTATCTGAGAAACATCCCCAACCTGATATACATGTCCCCCAAGGACGAAAACGAGCTTGTCAGTATGATCGTAACCGCGACCAAGCTCAACAAGCCCACGGCGATAAGATACCCAAGGGGTAAGGGATTCGGGGTGAAGATAGATGACGATCCAAAGGAACTGTCCCTTGGCAAGGCGGAGGTAATTACAAAGGGGGACGACATCACGATAGTCGCCCTGGGGCCGATGGTCGCGCTCGCCGAGGACGCCGCAGGCCGCCTCGAGACGAGGGGTATCCGCGCCACGTTGATAAACGCCCGGTTCGTAAAGCCCCTTGACATCGATACAATCGCCTCCTCCGTTGAAAAAACAGGGGCACTCCTGACCGTGGAGGAGGGAATCCTCGCCGGGGGGTTCGGAAGCGGTGTGATGGAGGGGCTTATGGAAATATTCAACAGGGACGCCAACACGAACGTCAAGACCAACGCCCTTGTAAAGCGTCTGGGGATCACCGACGAGTTCGTGGAGCACGGCCCCCAGGACGCCCTGAGGGCGAGATACGGCCTTTCCCCCGCCGGTATCTTCGAGGCGGCGCTTGCCCTCGTTGACGAAAAGAAGAAGGGGCGAAGTGGCACCGCCGAAATCAAGGGATGAAAAAAACCTGAAACCGAGGCTCGACACCCTCCTGGTGGATAAGGGCCTTCTCCCCACCAGAGAAAGGTCGAGGGCCTCGATCATGGCGGGGGAGGTGCTCGTAGACGGGGATCCCGTCGTCAAGTCGGGAACCCGGGTCAGGCCGGACTCCGAGATCATCATCCTGGACAAATCCCCCAAATACGTCAGCCGCGGAGGGACAAAGCTCGAGGCGGCCATAAACGCCTTCTCCCCCGAAGTCGAGGGGAAGGTGGCGCTGGACGTCGGGGCCTCGACCGGCGGCTTTACCGACTGCCTCCTGAAATCCGGCGCAGCCCATGTCTATGCCCTCGACGTGGGGTACGGCCAGCTCGACTGGAAGCTGAGAAACGACCCGAGCGTCACGGTCATGGAGAGGACAAACATCAGAAACGTCAAGAAGGACGACTTTGACCGGGAGATAGAGATCGCCGTGATCGACGTCTCATTCATATCGCTGAAGAAGGTCATCCCCGTCGTCCGGGACATCCTGAGCGAGGGGGGGCACCTAATCGCCCTTATAAAGCCCCAGTTCGAAGTGGGAAAGGGAGAGGTTGGTAAAGGGGGGGTGGTCAGGGACGAGGAGAAGCACCGGCGGGTCGTCGACGAGATAAAGGCCTTCTCGGTCGAAAGCGGATTTACATGCCTCGGCACGATCCCGTCGCCCATCCTTGGGCCTAAGGGGAACAAAGAGTTTTTTATTTGCCTTAAAACGCGGTGATAGACCATTTGAGTTAGATAAACTTTACTGTTAAACTTACGGAGTTATTCTATGAAGCTGAAGCCCTTTTTGAAGTCGAAGCCGCCCATCATTTTCGCCCACAGGGGCGCCCACGCCCGGTTCCCGGAGAACACGATTCCCGCCTTCGAGGCGGCCCTGAAGCTGGGATTGGACTACATCGAGACGGACACCCAGCTGACGAGTGACGGCGTTCCGGTCCTCCACCACGACGACGACGTTGCTTCCCTTACCGGGGAGGAAATTCTCATCCGTGACCTTACGCTTAAAGAGTTGAAGAAATTAGACGCCGGGTATACCTTTACTCTTGACGATGGAAAGACCTACCCCCACCGCGGTAAGGGGATATATATCCCCACACTTGAGGAAGTCCTGAAAAAATTCAAGTCCGCCAGGTTCAACATCGATATCAAGGACGGAACGGCCGAGAGCGCAAAGGCGGTTCTTGACATCGTAAAAGAATATAAGGCGCAGGAGAGGATTCTCCTGGCGTCTTTCCCCCATCCCGCCGTGGTCTACATCAGGGAGGCGGCGCCGGAAATCGCCACCAGCGCCTGCCAGAAGGAAGTGGTCAGGTTTCTGATAGCCTCCCTCATCAGGGGAAAGCGCGTCAAGGCCGTCCCCTACGACGCCCTCCAGGTTCCCGAAAAGCAGCACGGAATAAGGGTGGTAAATAGGAGGCTTTTAAAGGGGGCTAAGGCCCTGGGCCTTCAGGTTCACGTGTGGACGGTAAACGACGAGGAGTCGATGAAGAGGCTTTTGAAGCTTAAGGTGGAGGGAATCATCACCGACAGCCCGGATATTGCGCTGAATGTCGCAAGGTCGTTTAAAAAGACTTAAACATATTTCTTTAAGCAGAAAAACGCGTCTCTTCCCGTTGAAACGCCGAAGATAGTCCCTATATTAATTCTAATTCCAGACGGTTTTTTTATAGGATTTGAAACTTGATTTCAATTGGAGGAAGATGGAGATTCACCCTATGGAGACAATTGAGACGTTGAGAGAGAAACTTAGAAAGCTTACAGCGATCCTCGAGTCGGGCGAAGATTTAAATGCGGTATTGGCCGCCCAGAAGTCGTTTTCGAGCGCCGTTGACGAGGCGATGAAAAAGTACAACGAGGGTAAGATCGAGGTTAAGGTCAAAGGCCTTCCCGCGGACATGCACCTTTTCGCCACGAAGGACCTCCCGAAGCTCATCGAAGACGAGAGCCAATGGCCCAACATCCTGAAAGACCTGAAAAGGTTCGAGCGGGTCATGGAGCTCGTGGTGGAGCCGAAGGAGGAGGGTTGATAGAAGTCATACCTAGTTCAAGCATGATAGGTTCGTAGGCCAGGCTTGAAAAAAATGGGATAAGGCGTCTTGAATGGGAGATAGAAAACACTCCCGGCGAATTTTTAAACTAAAAAAGTATTTCCACCTGCGGTAGGGAATTCTATTTATCTGCAAATACATCTTTGCCCAAATAAAAAACTTCGGCGCCGCCGAAGGGAAAAAAGATCCCACCATATTATAAGAATTCCTTCGCCCCGTTTATGTTCAGCGGAAATTACGAATAAATCCCGCCGAAGGAAACCTTTGCCTTCGGCTGTACCCTGACCCTGCCGAACGAGATTTGACGCTTCAAGATCGGACGGATCGTTTCGGGCGATCTCGATCCCGCAGCATATTTACAAAAAGACGTTGCAGAGTGACGAATCCATCAATCCGCCTCTGAAACATCCTTATCCAATATCTAACATCATATCCGTCCGTCAGGACACATAGGCGACGCCGCCCAGCTTTCTGGGGACGCTCCTCTTGAACTTCACCGCCGGATAACCGAAAATCATCGCGGCCAGGACCCTGTTTTTAGCGGGTATCCCGAACCTCTCCTTTATCTTTTTGCTCCTGTCGACGACCGGAGGAATCATCCCGATGAAACAGCTCCCAAGACCGAGGGACTGGGCCCCTATCGAGGCGTACGTCGCGGCGATCCAGACATCCTCCATGATGCTCTCCCCGTGGGGAGTTCCGTGAAACAGGATCAATGCGGGGGCGTCGTATGTAAAGACGTCCCTGTCCCGCCCCCTCTCCTTGAGGCAGAGCCTGGCGGCCGGCAGGGCGTGCCTTATCATAATATCGTACATGATCTTGCTGTGACTCAGCCTTATCATCAACCTCAAGGGCGTCTTCATGATCCACAGAAGCCCCTGGTACTCCTTCGCGACCATATCGATCAGCGCCTCAATATCCGCCCTTTTGTCGAATACCGTAAGCTCGACTGTGCTCGGCGGCACACCCATGGGGGCGGTGGCGGCAGCGTCCACGATCGACTGGATGAGCTTTCTCGGCACCCTGTCCTTTTTGTAGCTTCTTATCGACCTCCTCCCCACAAACATCCGGTAGAGGGAGTCGAAATCGACATTCTGTTTCTTCAGGGCCGGAAAATCCTTGTAATCGAGCCCCTCGACCAATATCGATTTGGTGGGACAGACCGCCATGCAGAGCCCGCACTTGAAGCACTCCCAGTCCGGATAGGGCTGATATTCGTACCTGCCGTTAACCTCCCTGATTATCTTGGCGGAGCAGACCTCCGCGCAAAAACCGCACCTTTTGCAGGTCTCCTGGATAATTGTAGTCATATCTCCTCCCATCCAAAAATCGAATATGGTTCGGGTTCGGGATCGTGAGCCGATCCGTAAAGACGCCGCATCCATTTTAAGAATATCACGGGGGACATGTTAACAGGGGAGAGATGCCGTGTCAAACCATTTTGATTCAACTTCATTTTTCTTAAAAATTCCAAGCCTTAACTCAAAAATCCTGCAAAATATTTGACTTGACATTTCACCGCCAAAAAAATATAAAAGGTGGGGGGCCGTCAAAAACGTTTATTCTATGTCATATTTTTTAAATCACTTTACTAGGAATCATTATGAAGTGGATAGGCAGATTTATTCTGGCCATTTTGGTCATCTTTCTCATAGTAGTCGGACCTTTCTTTTATCTCTTCAAGATATACCCGTGCTTCAAGCTAACGGCCCCCTTTACCCGGGCCGATGCCGATTACGAGATAGTTACGGTGGATGACGCGAGCGTCCTTATCGAGCATGGCCTCCCCTACCCCACCGACTTCGAGAAGAAAACCTACCCGAGACAGGACCTCTCCGGCACCTGGGAGATGCGTCTCGATGACAAAGATGTGGGGGAAAAAGAGGGGTGGCATGAAACAACCGAGGCGGGAGACGGCTGGACAGACGTCAAGGTGCCCTCGACCTACAACTACTACAACGGCCCCCACACCGGCCATCAGGGGATAGCCTGGTTTCTCTACAGGTTCACCCCCGACGGAGATGTCGCTTCATCGGGATTCGTACGACTCTGCTTCGAGGGGGTGCTGTTGAGGTCGAAGGTCTGGATCAACGGGGAGCTCGTGGGCTTTCACGAGGGGGGCAATTCTCCCTTCTTCTACGACGTCTCGAAATATCTGAAGAAGGGCGAGGAAAACGTCATAGTCGTAAGGACCGACAACAGGCTGACCTTCAAATCGATCCCCACAAAGTCGTGGGAAGACCACAGCCCCGGCTGGGGGGTCTACGGTGGGATATACCGGGACGTCTACCTGGAGGGGATGCCTAAGAACTACATCTTCAAGGCGGTCGCCGACCCGAAGATCGAGGAGATCGACGGGAAAAAGGTAGGCGTGGTCGACGTCGGGCTGTTCATCCACAACCTCGACCTTAAGAGACACTACATAATATCAGGGAGACTGAGAGGCCCGGACGGCGTAGAGTATTCCACCTCCGAATACCTGTACCGGTCGGAGGAGGAGATAGAGAAAAAGACATTGAGCTTCAACGTAAAAAATCCCCGCCTCTGGTCACCAGAGAGACCGTATCTTTACGATCTCACGCTCTCGATTAAGACCAACGGCAATATCAATAATAAAACGGAGACGACAGCCACGAAGATCGGCTTTCGCACGGTGGAGGTTAAAAAAGACGGGCTTTACCTCAACGGCGAGAAGATGTTCCTCAGGGGGATAAGCAAGCACGAGGACGACCCTGAGCTGGGGGCGACCCTCAACGCCGTGATCATCGACAGGGACCTGACGCTGATCGAGGACATGAACGCCAACTTTATCAGATACGCCCACTACCCCCACGACGTGAAGGAGCTTCGCGCCGCCAGGGACAGGGGGATAATGGTGAGTGAGGAGATACCCTACTACAAGGTCGGGATCGGCTGGACGGAGTGGTTCCAGGAAAAGAAGGGGATCCTCGAGTTTCCCGTGGCCACCTTCGGGATGAAGCAGCTCAAGGACAAAGAGCTCATGTCCCTCGCCCAGCGACAGCTGATAGAGATGGTGGAGCGGGACAGGAACAACCCAGCCGTCATCATCTGGTTTGTCGCAAACGAGACCTACACATTGTTCGACGAGGGGGGCCGGTTCCACGGCTGGATGAGAGACGTCGTCAGACTGTTCGATACGACAAGGCCGGTTACCATGGCGGAGCAGACATACGATATGCCGGTCTTCGATGACAGGAGGACGACCGTCGACTATCTGGACATGGTATCCATCAACAGCTACTACGGCTGGTACTACGGGACATACGACGGCATAGGCCCCCACCTGGACAACTTCCACGAAAACCATCCGGAAGTGCCGATCTTCCTGACCGAGTTCGGCGCCAGCGCCGGCCCCGGCAGGCACGATTCGGACGGGGTATTCGTCGCCGACAGGGTCAGCCCCGGCAAAACCTACTCGGAAGAGTATCAGAAAATGGTGATCAGGGGATACATTGAGATCGCCCTGACGAAGGACTACGTGACCGGTGTCTGCCCCTGGAACTTCGCCGATTTCTGGTGCCCCTGGTTTCCGAACAATCCCGTTCCCAACTACAACTGCAAGGGGGTAATTTCGAGGGACCGTGTCCCGAAGATGTCGTACGGCTCCTTAAAGGAGATATACGGGGATATAAAGGAGCGGGGTAACTGAGGTTTAACCTCGCCGTGGAGGTTTTTTAGGTCAAAGGGAGGTAAAGTTTTTCCCTTGAAGTAACGACGGAGACGGCCTTTACAATAAAAAGCGGGATCGATTCAGGGGTGTCACAGGGAAAACGGGTCAAAGGCGGATTGGAGATTTTTTTAGATAACAATTAGGGTCAATAAAGAAAGGTTGGACATGTCAAGAAGGGCCGAGATAAAAAGGAAGACCGCGGAGACCGATATCAAGCTCACGATAGAGCTCGACGGTGAGGGGAAGTACAGCGTAAAGACGCCGGTGGGATTTCTGAACCACATGCTGGAACTCTTCAGTCGCCACGGTCTGTTCGATCTCATCGTAGAGGCCGGGGGCGACACGGATGTCGACCACCACCACACGACCGAGGACATCGGGATATGCCTGGGCGACGCGGTGCTTAAGGCCCTGGGAGACAAGGCGGGGATAAAACGCTACGGCACGGCGACCGTCCCCATGGACGAGGCGCTGGCCACCGCGGTGGTGGATCTCTCCGGCAGGCCCTTTCTGGTGTACGAGGTGGACTTCGGCAAGGAGAAGGTGGGGGAGTTCGACGTGGAGCTCTTCGAGGAGTTCTTCCGGGCGTTCGCCAACCACGCCACGGCCAACGTCCACATCGTTCTCCACCACGGCGACAACACGCACCACATGGCGGAGGCGTGCTTCAAGGCGTTCGCCCGCTCCCTCGCGGAGGCGGTCAAGGTCGACCCGAGGATTCAGGGCGTCCTCTCCACAAAGGGGAGCCTCTGATTTTAGGCGCGGTCGCCGCTGGATTGACCCGCTTGACACGATTAACCCGATTAATTATTCCCTCAAGGCCGGTCGGTGTTAAAGTGACGAGATGCATGTCGGCGATCTACCGGAAACAAAAAAGCCCCCCTCAGCTTTACTGAAGGGGGGCGAATATCTTGAATCGTAAAGTAATCCTCTCTCCATTTCCCGTTCCCTTCCCCCCCACTGCATTGACCGAGCCCTTTATTTACGTTCTCCTAAACCATCACAACCTTACCCGCCACCCTGCCCCCATCCACAAAAATCGGGGTGGAACGGCAAGCTGAATCTGCACGGATACAATACGGCCTTCCTATCGGTCTCCCACCCGGCCCCTCTTCGACGCCTCTACTTGCTGTACCTCCCGGTCAAAACAAACTCGGCCAGGGTAATATCCTTGATCGCCTTCATCAGGCTCCTCTTGCCCGAGCCGGGCTCGAGGTCAACCTTTGCACTCAGGGCGTAGACCTTGAGCCTGTATCTGTGTGTGCCGCTGGGAGGACACGGTCCGCCGTATTGCGCCTTCCTCCACGAGTTCTTGCCCACAACGGCCCCCGCCTCCGAGGCGTTAAACGCCTTCGGTATTTCCCCGGGCACAGGATCAATGTTCCAGATCAACCAGTGGAGCCAGGTTCCCCTGGGGGCGTCCAGATCGTCCATCACGATGGCGATGGAGACACAACCCTCCGGCAGTCCCTCCCACTTCAGGGACGGGGAGATATTCCTGCCGGTACAGGTATACTCGCCGGGTATCATCGCCCCTTCCTTAAAGGCGGGGCTCGTCACCACAAAGCCGGTCTCCTGGCCAAGCGCCGAAAGGGACAAAACAAACGTGGCAATAATGACCGCTGTAACTACAAGCGACCACTTTCCCCCGATAAACTCCTTTTTCATTTTTCGTACTCCTTAAAAGAAATAAAATGGCTGCCGCTTAAGGCCGCCGCTAAAGGTGTTTTTTATGGGGCGAAAATCAACCTTTCAGCTTACTTGCCATATACCCCCAAGAGCGTAGAAGTCGACATTATATTACCCTCCATCGCGGCCATCAATTCCTCTTTTGAGGATTTTGTGGTTATCTTAATTTTTTCGTTCAACGCGTAAAGCCTGATCCTGTACACGTGACTGCCGGTCTCGAGGCAGGGCCCCACGTAGCCGTGCTTTCCAAAGTCGTTCATGCCGGAAAAGGCCCCTATAATTCCCGCCAATGCACCCTCTTCCAAACCTTCGAGCATCGGGTCGAGGTTCCAGACCAGCCAGTGAGCCATGTCCTTGTTCTTCGCGTCCGGATCATCCATAATGATGACTATAGACACACAACCCTCCGGAACCCCCTTCCAAACAAGGGGCGGGGAGATATCTTCGCCGTCACATGTGTACTTAACGGGAATATACCCCATATGTTTAAATGCCGGGCTCTCCAATCCCAGCTTTGAGGTCTCCTGTCCCGTAAGAACGGGGGATAGAATCAGCAATCCAAATATGGCGGATAAAAATAAAGTTGATAATCTCAAAATAAAGCTGGACACGTTCTTCTTCATAACATCCTCTTGATAAAAGGCCGTTTTCTACGTAAATTATAACAACATATATTGTAATGTACATGGAATTTTGGATATATCCGATATTTCTACGTTTTCGGCTCCTCTGAAAGTATCCCGATTTCGGGTGGAATCAAACAAGTCTTTTCATACTTGCACACAAGAACATTTCTTGCTATACATTCCCTATATACTCATGTATAATGCGCCAGAAACTTCATGACAAAGGAGCTGAAATTATGAAGGAAATGAACTGGAAAGAAGCCGTCACCCACGCATCCCCATACCCCTATGTTCTCCTGACAAGCGTCGACAAGGGCGGAAAGCCGAACGCCATGGGGCTTGGATGGTGGAGCTTTACGTCGATGAATCCTCCCCTCATCCTGGTATCCGTTGGAAAAACCCGCCACACCCTGGAAAACATCAAGGCGACAAAGGAGTTCGTCGTCTGTTTTCCCGGCGAGGGGATAGCTAAGGGCGCCTGGCACTGCGGCGTCAATAGCGGAAGGGACACCGACAAGCTCAAGGACGCGGGCCTGAATACGATCCCGGCGAAAGTGGTGAAGGCACCGATAATCGAGGGGAGCAGCACCGCCATCGAGTGCAAGGTCGTCGACCAGCTGGAAACAGGCGACCACATCGTATTTGTAGGGGAGATGGTGGCCTATCACGGTGATCCCGAAAAGGCGATGCACATATATTCCGTCTTCTACAGCACCCTTGTGAGCATGGACACCGAGGGCAACAGGAACTTCGCCCTCGATTACAAATAGGGTCGTCAGGGGTATCCCGACAATTATGGGGGGGTGCAGCGATATTGGCTGTTAAGTATGGTAGACTTATCGGGCGGTCAGCTGGACGTCATTAGTATCTTTCGGGGGCTACAAGAGATTTGCCGGGCGGGCGGCAATTTCCGGTCAAAAAAATACGGCCGACGGATGGGGGGTGTTGTTTTAGTCTTTCCACTCCGATAATTTTTAAAATGGAGTATTGTCATGAAGAAGGATGATGCATACACAAGGGCGGAGAAGCGGGTAAAGGCAAGAATCGGGTTTTATTATCACCTGACCGCATACATCATCGTGAACCTGATGCTCGTCTTTATCTGGTATTCCACGGGCAGGGAATCCCAATGGTTCTGGTGGCCGATGATGGGATGGGGTATAGGTTTATTGTTTCACGGGATGGGGGTCTTCCTCTCCAGGGGCTCCATGAAGGAAAAGATGATTCAAAAGGAGCTGGAGAGGGAGAAGGAAAGGGAGAGCCGGAAGGGATCTTGAGAGAGTGAGTGCTAATATCCTTTTATTTTTCCCAATTCTTTTTGCGGTTATAATCTATTTTGCTTTTTGACTATTGCTTCTTCAATTCAAGGGCATAAAAATAACCATCACCGCCTCCGAAGAAAATACTATCATCTTCAACAACAACTATGGAATACACTCTATATTCTGTTAAATATTTCCACTTCAACAAGCCACTATTAGAATCGATGGCATAAAGATAGTAATCATTGGTCCCCACATAGAGCACCCCATCTGCCAATGTGGGAGGAAAATCTATCCAAGAACGTGAATAAGAACCCGTCTTAAAGCGCCATTTCAACTCACCGCTATAGGCGTCTAAAGCGTAAAAAAAACTATCAAAGCCTCCAAAGTAGAGAACTTCATCAAGGACAATACAGGGAGTACTTGACGGATGATCCATTTCAAAGCGCCACTTTTCCTCACCATTTTCGGCATCTATAGCGTGGATAGTACTATCTAAGCTCCCTACATAGATCAGACCGTCAAAAGCACAGGAAGAATACATCATAAGATCTCCCGGCTTATTTCGCCATTTCAGTTCACCCGTTTCGGCATCAATTGCATTCAGGTAATATCCACTTACGTAATAAACCACACCTTTGTCAACCGAGGGCGTGGTCATTATTGTCTTATCATTAGTTTTAAAGCTCCACTTTAACTTGCCGCTTTCAGCCTCCACGGCATATAGATTACCTTTTTCGCTCCCAATAAATATTACTCCGTTAAATACTGTGAGTGCACCGAGTCCATCTATACCTGGATGAGTATCTTCTCCCAATTTGATGCGCCACTTCAGCTTACCGTTTTCAGCATGTATGGCATTGAAGTGGACCCAATATGGTAGACAGTGAAATGGGAGTTTTAAGGTGGATCATG
>CAZIWT010000014.1:0-41557 GCA_964542895.1 uncultured Thermodesulfobacteriota bacterium | reverse complement strand
TGGTATCTTTTATGCCGTAGATAAAAGAACGGGTCAAGAACTGTGGCAGTTTAGGACGAAAGGTCATCGGTGCGATTCCCCCGTTGTAGTTAACGATGTGGTTTACTTCGTAAGCGGGGGAACTGAGGGCTCCCATGATGATATCCTTTATGCCTTGGATACAAATACAGGGAAGCTATTATGGTCGAGACCTTCTGGAAGTAATCCACCTGTATTTATCAACGGTGTTATCTATTTAGCCGGTGAGCATGGTATTGGTGCCGTGGACATAAATACACATGAGAACTTATGGTGGTTTAGTACGAATTTCTTGATATGCACCGATCCGGTTGTCTTCGACGGCGTGGTCTACTTCGGGTGCGAGGACGGATATTTGTATTCGGTGAAGTAGGAGAATTCTTGTTTGATTAGATAATAAAAGGAGTTTTGTCTGTGAAGATAAAGAAAACAAGTAAAACGGCCCTGTTTCTTTTGATATTCCTCGCGATCTCGATCCCCGCGTATCCCGCCGGCAACGCCACCATCACCGGCGACGGGGTGAGGGTGAGGGAAAAACCGTCCCTGTCGGGGAAAATCCTCGTCAGCCTCAACAGGGGTGTGCGGGTTACGGTCGTTGGCAAGACCGATTTCACGGAGACCATCGGCGGCCATACGGCGCCCTGGTATGAGATCTCCCACGGGGATATTAGGGGGTTCGTCTTCGGCAGATTCGTGAGCCTCGATTCGGAAGGCACAGCCGGTAAAGAAGATATCTTGCCTTACATCAAGGGTGGACTGGACAGGTTCGGGAAGACTGAGTCCGACATCTTAAAGAAGCTTGGAGACCCGATCTCCCGCATCTCTAAGGAGGTCGAGAGCGTCTATTGGCCTGGCAAGCTCGACATCCGGCATCAGCTTACCTACGACGGCCTTGTCATTGGAATCCACGAGTACGCGGGGGGTAAAAAGATCATCTATATGGTAGCAGTCACGGCCGATTCCTACGAGTTCGGCGGATTGAAGGTCGGAAGCTCCCCCTCCGACGTGAGGCGTATCCTCGGGAATGAGCAATTGATTGATGGAGACAGGCTTATTTACCACGACTACGCGGGATATTACATGGTTACCTTTACAATATCCGGCGGGGCTGTTGCCGAGATCAAGTTCTCTTTGGAGACGTCCGACTAAGCGGCGGTTCGGTGTGGTGAACGAGGTTCGTTTTAATTGCCCCTGGATGTTTATTTTGAAACAGTCTGATGATCACGTTGGAATTGTTATGATCCAGTAACAACGGCACCGCTTTGAGGACAATCGGACCTTGATGAAACACTCCTTACAATCTTTAATCAGCTTCGATCAAGTCCCCATCGGAAGTACTACAAAATACAGCCCCGACCCCAATTACGACGGAGCACCTGTACGCTACATTTGATTTCAGTGGGAGCCTGACAGGGCCTCACAAAACTCACCCAGCCTGAAGAGAACGATTGATTCTTTGAAAACTTTTCGTCCCCTCTTTAATTAAATATCTAATTAGAACGCTATCTCTTCTTCTTTCTCCCCCTCTTCCTGCCCGGGATGTAGACCTTCTTCACCCACTTTTCGATCTCGGCCATCGCCTCTTCGAGATCGACCCTGCTCCTCCAGTTGAGCTCATCCTTCGCCCTGGAGTTGTCCACATCCAGGTTTTTGCCAATCACACCCGCGGCGAGCCTCGTCATGGTAGGCCTGATTCTCAATGGTGATAAGAGCGTCTCCATCAAATGCCCAAGCCTCCAGGCGAGCTTGAAGGGGAGATTGCCCTTGGGCTTCTTGCCGATCCAGGAGCCGAGCTTCTCGACGTACTTTCCCCAGGTGATGTCATAGTCGTCCCTGAAATGGTACGTCCGGTTTTTTGCCTTCTCGTTCTCGGCAGCCAGGACAGCCCCGTCGACGAGGTTGGTAACGTAGACGAAGGCCCCCGGCTCCCTCCCGCCGTTTATCAGAGGCAGCGGCCCCCGGTAGAACGCGTCGAGGATGTCGCTAACCCAGACGCTCCCCGGCCCTATGACGTTTGCGGGACGAACGATGGAATAGGAAATACCGTATTGGCCGCAGAAATCGGAAACCAGGTCTTCCGCCTCGATCTTCGTGTCGCTGTAGGGTATCCCGAGCCTCACGCGCTCGGCGTCCTCGTCAAGCCCCCCGATATCCCTCCCGCAGCCGAGAGCCGCAACGGAAGAGAAGTAGACGAAACGCTTGATCTTCCCCTTCGATTCATCGTCCAGAGCCTCATAGAGGAGGTTTTCCGTCCCCCCCACCATCACACTCCTGAATTTATCCATCGACCCCCAGTCCAGAACCCTCGTCGCCAGGTGAAAGACGATATCCACCCCGTCACACACACCGCTTAGGGTCTCCGCTTCGGTAAGGTCGCCCCGAAAGACCTCTACTCCCAGTCTCTCCGCCCCGGTGGCGTCTTCTTCCGGGAGGAAGAGCCCCCTTATCTCATATTTTTTCTTCCTCAATGCATCCAGCAAAAAGGAGCCGATAAATCCGCCCGCGCCGGTGACCAGTGCTTTCATCGCAATTTCCTTAAATGAGTTACATTACCATCGATTGAGTGTATTGATTTATTCCATTTACGAGATAATCGCAAGAATTTTTTTGAGATTTCTCAGCCTTACCTTGTAAAATGCCTCCTGCGCCACTCGAAGAGGGCCGCCACAAGGGACGCCGTTGCGTTTATCGACTCCATCCCCTTTACCATCGGTATGGAGAGGGCACGCCCGCCCCCCGGCCTCCTCAGGTTTTCGGGAAGGCCCGGGCCCTCCAATCCCACCACGAGACCCATGTTGAAGGGGAGGATCGCCTTGGCGATATTCTCCCCCTCGGGGTCCAAGGAGTAAAGGGGCGCGCCGCCGACCTTAAGCTCCTCGATCTTCGGCCCGCCCAAGAGGGGCGCTGTAAATATCGCCGTTCCGGCGGCCCTGACGCTCTTTGCTTGGTAGGGATTCGCTGCGCCCTCCAAGAGGACTATCCGCTTCACCCCGAATGCCACCGCCGAGCGCACCGCAGCTCCGATGTTCGCCGGGTCTTGAAAAGGTATGAAGATCGTTATTCCCTGGGGCCACTCGGTGTCGTCTTCGTTACGCCACTTCGGGATCTCCCTTACCTTTACAATCAAAAGTGGCGATCCCGTTCCGAAGGAGTCGACCTCGTTGAAGAGCGGCTTCGAGAGTCGATATCTCACCATATCCTCGACGCCCCCCGGCATATCTCCAAGGTCGTGCTCGGGGGAGACTATTATCCCCTCGATCTCTCCGGGGAAGTCTTTAAGCGCCTCCTTCACTTGCTTCTCCCCGGAGAGGATCGTAAAGCCACCCCTTTTCAGGCCCCTTCCGGTGAGAACGCTCTTGAATTCCTTAAAGCGGGGATTCTTCCCGCTCGATATCTTGACCTCAAATGTAGGCTTCGACTTAAGCGACCTGTCGTATTCGACATGGCCGGGGACAAACTTCCGCTCGCGTCTCTCTAAGAGGACGAGCCTCCGCCTGTATTCCGTGCCGGGGATCGTATACGATATATCGTCCTTGAGGGAGAAGAGACGCTCGACCTCCTCGCCAGATGCCTTCACCTCTCCTTCCGCCGAAGGCCCCTTCATGAAGATCACGCTATCCCCTTCCTTCAGAAAGGGGGCGGTCCGCTGGAGTGTCTCCGCTATCGGCTCCAGCGCCCTCGTTACTACCCCTCTCACCTTAAACGGGAGGTTGTCCCTGACATTGAGGGGGTATATCTCGATCCCGTCGAGGCCGAGGCGCTCTATCGTCTCCATGAGGAACCCGACCCTCTCCTTTCTCCCCTCCGCCGCATAAATTTTAAGCTTCGGCCTGACTATCTTCAGCGGAATAGCCGGAAATCCCGCCCCGGTCCCGATGTCCAATAGGGGTGACGGAAGATCTACGTACTTCGTGATTACCACGCTGTCGATGAAATGCTTGACGACTATGTCCTCAAACGAGACGAGACCGGTCAGGTCGGCGTTCGGCGCCTTCTCGACAAGCTCGATGTAGAAGCGATAGAAGAGGTCGAGCTTGTGGTCGTCAAGCTCGATCCCCGACCTCCTGAAAAGCTCTCTCATCTCCTCGGGACTTCCCGTCATATTCACCCCTTGAAGAACGCGGTTGTTACAGTACGAACAATCTGCTATATTCCCATATAGTTGTGAGCTGCAGCATATATAACATATTATAACCGGATAATGAAGGATAAGGGAGATAAAAATATAGATATTTCGGATGAAATGAAAAACGTCTCTGAATCGATCAAATATCTATATGAGGACCAACATCTTATCTCCGTCGTCAAGCCGTTCGGGACGCCCACCCAGAGTGACCGCACAGGGGACGTCTCCCTTCATGATCTGGTGACAATCTATTTAGAAGGGAAGGAGAAGACCCCCGGTGGTTTTAATCTGCGCCTTCTGCACCGCCTCGACCGTCCCGTCGGCGGCGTGATTCTCTTTGCAAAGACCCCCGCCGCGGCGAAGCGCCTTTCTGCGGCTTTCAGGGAGCGGAGGGTAAGAAAAATATATCTCGCCCGCATCGAGGGGGCTGTCGAGCCGCCCGCGGGGGAGCTTTCTCACCATCTTCTGAAATCGGGGACGAAAATCAAAATTGTTCCCGAGGGGACGCCGAAGGCCAGGGACGCCAGGCTGTCCTACCGCACGTTAAAAAAAGACTTTGATATGGGCGAGAGCCTGGTCGAGATCGACCTGATAACCGGGAGGAGACACCAGATCCGCGCCCAGCTCTCGGCGGTGGGACACTCGATATTAGGCGACCTCAAGTACGGCTCCAGGGAGAAATTCGTCCCCGGCGGGATAGCCCTCTTCTCCAAATCGCTGACGTTTATACACCCCGCCAGCGGAGACGAGATAACGATATCCGCGGACCCGCCGGAGGAGTTCTTCATTGACCTTTGAGGACGCAATTGATACTCCCAATTGGCCGGGATCTTCATATATAGTAAATAGTTTTTTTCAATCCTCTGTAATTGATATGGATACCGAACTTTAGGATAGCAGAATCTAGAATTTTGTGGTGGTCGGGCCTTTAGGCCCGTCGCTTTTAGCGATTTAGACCCTTGACAAAATTCCCTAAAGATTCTGCTAAAATAGTAAATAATACGGGGGAAAATAGTTTCCGTTAAAACAAAGAGGGGAGGTTTACGTTTCTTCATCTAATAAACTAATATATTCTTTGATTGAAACACCATTTTCCCCCGCTAAAAAGACTTAAAAACTGTGTAGATACTCAATATTCAGAATAGGTAAAAAAAGGGGCGGACCTAAAATCCGCCCCCAAATTCAAGTTTTATATATTGTGCAATATTGCTATATTGCCCCCGGTATCCACCACTCCGCTATCGATGATACGGCCAATATCACAAGACTATCTGTCTCCATCGGCTCACCACCATCGCCAACTTCCATCAAGCGACCTCAATCCCTCCCACCAAAGATGTTTTGATTCCAAGCACCATACAATCGAAAAAGCGACCGGCACTATACTTAGATGGCGCTCAATATCTCCGGATCGAGGTTTTCAAATTGAAAGAGCCAGGCCTCCCGCTCCTTTCTCAGCACCTCGGTCAGCCTTTTATACTCCTTCTCTTCGTAGAAGCGCCTCGGATCGAGCCGGCTGATATCGATGCCGGGGACCTTCGTCGCCACCTCGTAGCCCCAGTCCGGATCGACCTCCCACTCTATCTCGCCCCTGGCGATCTCCTTCATGACGGCGGATGAGTCGTGGATGGTGATATCCTCTCCCTTCGGCCCGCCGACCCGGCCGGTGTTCAGGAGGAAGCACTCGCTATCGGGATTGTCCTTCAGTATCTTGTAGAAGATGTTTCCCTCCTCCGCGAGGTCCCCCACGATGAACGGGTTCGTCCCCACAACGCGCTTCGACTTTCCCGCCTGGGTCGGATCACCGGCGGAGGTCTCGATCGACTCGCCCAGCATGAAGAAGGCCGCGCCCTGCTCCGGCGTGAGCCTCGCCACCGGGGGAACCACGTCGTTCCTCCTCGTGATGAATATTATGATGTCCGCCCTCGGGAGGTCTATCTCGTCGTCGGTGTAGTCTATATCCTTTCTGTAGACGACGCACCGGCCGTTTGACGTTATCTTCTCGTCGAAGAAATCTACCTTCCCGCTCTTCCGATCGACCCAGATGTTTTCCAGGATGGCGTCCGGCTTAGTCGAGGCGTCGTAGAGGAGGGGCTGCCCCACCGGCTCCAGTCCCTCGGTTTTTATGTAGTAGTTGTTCTCGGTGCCGACACAATTGGTGTCCGGCTGGATAAAGACGACGTCGTCCTGGCGGATGACGATCCCCTCATCCCCCTCAAGCCCGTGGTTGTGGCAAGAAAGGGAGGTCTTTCCCGTCCCGGAGAGACCGAAGAGGATGGCCCCCCTCTCCACCATCTGGCCGTCCTCCTTCTTGACCCTTATGATCTTGCTTCCCGCATGGAGACCCAGCCCCCCCCTCTCCTTTGCTATGTACATCCCCATCCTGAGGTGCGCCTTCTTGTTCTCGCCGAGGTAGTCGGACCCCAGGACGTAGGTAACCTTGAGCTCCGGCTGAACGAGGACCTTTCTCTCGCGCCACTCCGGAACGTAAACGGAGATCATGTCCGGCGTTCCGTCCGGGTCCTTCGGCTCGAAGAGGGTCTCCTTCCACATATATGCGATGCGGGCGTATTCTTCGGTCAAATAGAGCCTTGCGTGGATGGCGTGATCCGGGTGGAGGCACATCTGCCGGTCTATACGGATCAGGGTCTTCCACTTCAGGTACTCCTGCACCTCGTTGATTATGCTCGCCTGCTCCTCGTTTGGATCGCCGAAGACTATCTCGGTAAATTTTGCGCTCCTGGAGCGAACTACGGTGATGTAGGCGGCGCTTCCGTATTCCGTGGTGCGCTCGTCCTTCTTCGATAGCTTCCGCAGCTCCTCCTTCGAGGGATTTACGATAAAATTGTTCGGGTCCAGTTCCTTCAAAAAGATTGACTTATCAGGCATATACTTAACCTCCTTTTTCAATCATTTTATTTTTAAAAAAACGCATTTTCAACAGTCAGCAGAGCGAGGGATAGCGCAAGAAGGATAACCTTTTTTCATCCTTCCCTATCACCCGCTTCAATTAATTAACTTTTTTTGCCCTGCAATACGCCGCGAGTCCGGGCGTATCCATCCCTCGCCTCTTCTATAACACGACAGGCTACATTGAGTCGATTATTTTTCTCATCTCCCTTGTGGTTTCAGGTGTCGTTCCGCAGCACCCCCCGACTATGGCGGCCCCGGCGGATATCAGGTCGGGGACCTTCGCGGCGAACTCCTTCGGACCGTCCATGTACTTCGGCTTTCCGTTCTCCAGCTCAGGGCTCCCCGCATTCGGCTCAGCTATTACGGGGACCGTCGATGCGGCCGAGATCTCCTTTATAAGGTCCACCATGTCACCGATCCTCAAGGTGCAGTTGGCACCAACGGCCGTCGCCCCGAGATCGATAAGCGACTTTACCGCCTCCTCGGGTTTGTTTCCCATCATGGTAAAATAACCGCGCTTTTTCTTGTCGAAGGTGACGCACGTAAATACCGGAAGCTCCGTTGCGAGCGCCGCCTTCAAAGCCAGCTCCGCTTCCTTGAGGTCCATCATTGTCTCGATAACGATGAGATCGGCCCCCCCCTCCGCCAGCGCTTTGGCCTGGAGCTCGAAGTCCCCGAAGAGCTTGCCCTCATCGGCGTCGCCGTAAGGCTTCAGAAGCTTTCCCGTGGGGCCGATATCCCCCGCGACGAATCGACCTTCGGGACAGACCGATCTTGCGAGCTCCGCCGCCCTCCTGTTCACCTCCTCGGCCTTGTCGGCAAGACCGAAGTTGGAGAGCTTTGTGGGCGTCCCGCCGAAGGTGTTTGTAAGGACGATATCCGCCCCGGCGTCGAAGTAATCCTTGTGGATGGCCGAGACGTCGTCCGGCCTGCTCAAGATCCACGTCTCCGACGTCTCGCCAGCCTTGATCCCCTTTAGGATAAGCTGTGTGCCCATGGCCCCGTCAAGAAGGAGAATATTGCCGTTCTTCAATCTCTCTCTAATATTAATTTCGGCCATCTTTCCATACCGCCCTGTATAAATAGAAACTAGTCAATATCCAGACCGTTCCAACAACATTACATATAGTATATCTCCGGCCCGTAAAAGTCCTCAATTGCCTCCCTTACGACGCCGCCGACCCACCTCGAAACACCCCGCCCCATCAAGGATGAGAAGAGAGGGCGCCTCGGCTTAAACGTAACCACCCTGTCGGGACGGACCTTTGTAAGCTCTGTTATCTGCCCCTTGGCCCCGCGAAGGTCGACAAGCCCATCCACGAGCCCGAGCTCCACTCCGCGCTTTGCGGTGAATATCTCTCCGGTCGCCACCACCCTCGCCCCCTTCTTGTCAAGCCCCCTCTCCTCGGATACCACCTTGACAAATCCCCTGTACACCTCGTTGTTGATGGCGGCCATCCGCTTCTTCCCGCCGGGGGAGCTCTCGGTAAATAAAAGCCCGTCGTCCTTGAACTGCCCCTCTTTTCCTATCTCCACCTTTACCCCGACCTTCTTCATTATGCCCGCTATGACGGGCTTGATGTATATAACGCCGATGCTCCCCACCATCGCCGAGGGGGGCGCCAGTATCTTCTCGGCGGCGCAGGCGGCGTAATATCCCCCGGAGGCGGCAAGCGTCGTCCAGGCGAAGAGGGGCTTTTTCTCGGCGAGTCTTTTCAATGCCATGTAAAGGACCTCCGTCGCGGTAACGGATCCCCCCTGGCTCGAGAGGTTCAAAAGCACCCCCTTGACCTTCTTGGACTTCTCGGCACGCTCGATGACGTCAAGATAGGGATCGACCATCTTCATCGATATGACACCGCTGATCGGGATCAGGGCGATAATACCCCGGCGCTTCTTTCTCTTAAAAAACCACAATTTATTTCAATCCACTCAGATATCTAAGTATCTTGGACACTCTAACTCACACTAAAATTTATCAGAAAGGTTATAATAAGTCAAGACAAGATGTTCATTTATGTAATAAAAACTTCTTTAAATATAAAACTTCCCTTTCCCAAACGATTTCCTAAAAAGACTTGATTTTCGATCCCATATGGGTTACATATTTCAACTATGCACAAAAACAATTGCGAGGAATGTCAAATGATCATAAAGCAGTTAGAGGTTACGCCCTTTGTCGTTTTTTGCTACATCATCGGCTCGGAGAAGACAAAGGAGGCCGCCCTCATCGACCCGGCGGGGGAGGTGGAGAGGATTTTATCTGAGGTGGAGTCCCTCGGGCTTACCGTTAAATACATCATCAACACGCACACCCACCCGGACCACATCGGCGGCAACGCCGACGTGGTCGAGAAGACCGGGGCAGAGATTATCATGCACGAGGAGGCGGCCAAGGTTTTAACCCTTGTAAACGACCACTTCATGGCAATACACGGCGGAAAGCCCTCCCCGGAAGTGTCAAGAATAGTGGTGGACGGCGACATAATCGAGATAGGGGACGTGAAGCTGACCGTCCTCTTCACGCCCGGCCACTCGCCGGGGGGAATATGCCTCTACGACGGCGAAAAGAACCTGTTTACCGGAGACACGCTCTTTGTCGCCGGAGTGGGGAGGACCGACCTCCCCGGCGGCTCGATGCGGACGATGATGGACTCGATCAAGAACAAGATACTGACGCTCCCGGACGACACGATAATCTGGCCCGGCCACAACTACGGCCCCACACCCAGCTCCACCGTGGCGAAGGAGCGGGACTGGAACCCGTTTTTGAATTTCTAGTTCAGTTGAAAAGAGAATCTAAAAGCGCTTGACTCCAGTCGGGCATTAAAAGGGAAGGCAATCAATTTTAAATGGTGAAGGCCCGATCGTATTCGCAATTATTTCAAAATAGTCAGCACAAAAGAGGCCGACTAAAACATTTCATCGGGGGGTATCTATTGAGGATCGCTTTTTAGAAGGGCGACCGAAGAACCTAACGATGTTGGCTGTCTGAATAGTGATTCCTCGCTTGGCAAAAACAGCGTAATTCCTTATACTCATCAATCCTTCAACACATACTCAACGGAGAAAAAACCCCTTAAGGCTATATGATTGAAGGTTACGAACATAACCTCACACTCTGATTAAATCCGAATACTCCCCTCCTCCTCCTTTCCTATATCAGCTTACACTTTTTTCCGACAACTATATTATTATATTTATTTTTATTAGTTGAATTCATCTCGTAAATTATGTTATACTTATTTATATTAGTTATGGAGGATTATTATGGAAGGTTTATTTTGTTTAGTATTCGTTATTGTGGCTATATGGCTTTGTATTTCTGGTAGCGGAGGCAGCAGTTGTTCACATAGGAACACAAGTTTAATTATTTGCCGGAAATGCGGCAGACTGGTTACTCACTGTAATGATTGTGAGAAAAATCTTTGTGATCACCACCACGGGGATACTTGAACTCATTGACATTGATAGCCTCGTGTAGGTTATATACTTTAAATCCCGTTTCTCATCCCATCCCCCATCTTCTCGATCTCCTCGTCCCTGAGCTTCTTGCGCAGGACCTTTCCTATCATGCTCATCGGGAGCTCGTCCTTGAACTCGTATATCTTTGGGACCTTGAAGACGGCGAGGTTCTTCTTGCAGTACTCCTTTATCTCATCCTCCGTCATCGTCTCCCCCTCCTTAAGCACGATAAAGGCCTTTATGGTTTCTCCCCGGTACGGGTCCGGGACGCCGACCGCTACCGCGTCCTGAACCTTCGGGTGGCTGTAGAGGACCTCGTCGATCTCCCGGGGGTAGATGTTGTATCCGCCGGCGATTATCATGTCCTTCTTCCTGTCCACGATGTAGAAGAACCCCTCCTCGTCCCGCGTGGCGATGTCCCCGGTGTAGAGCCAGCCGCCCCTCATGGCGTCTTTCGTCTCCTCCTCCTTGTTCCAATAGCCCATCATCACCTGGGGCCCCTTGATTATGACCTCTCCCGGCTCCCCGATCTTTACCTCGGTCTTTCCGTCCTCGATGTCCACGAGCTTGCAGTCGGTGTTGGGGATCGGGAAACCCACGCTGGCGGATTTCCTCTTGCCGAAAAAGGAGTTGGCGTGGGAGACGGGGGCCGCCTCCGAGAGCCCGTATCCCTCGATGATCCTTCCGCCGGTAAGCTCCTCGAAACTCTTCATCACCGAGACCGGAAGGGGCGACGCCCCGGAGAAGCACCCCTTTATAGACGAGATGTCGTACTTCTTGAGGTCAGGGTAGTTGATTATCCCAACGTACATCGTGGGGACGGCACAGAAGTAGGTCGGCTTGAGCTTCGGGATCTCCTTTAGGAGCATGTTCACCTCGAACCGGGGAATAAGCTGTATCTCCGCCCCCTGATAGATCGGCATGACGGTGCACATCGTCAGGCCGTAGATGTGAAAGGCGGGGATGACGGAGATGTGGCGCTCCTTTCCCATCACGGCGTTGGTGAAGTAGCTCCCGATGGCCACGGTGCAGGCGACGATGTTTCTGTGGGATAGCATGACCCCCTTGGGGAGGCCGGTGGTCCCGCCGGTGTACTGGAGGAGCGCCAGGTCCTCGTGCTTCGCCTCCTGGGTCGCCCCGTTGGGGTCGCTTTCGGAGACGACGTCCTTGAAATGGCGCACCCTCTCGTCAGGCTGAGCCGGCGCCCACATCCCCTGGCGCCTTGCGGCAATAGGGTAGAAGAGGGCCTTGAGATTAGGCAGGTAGTCCTTCACGTTTGTCACGATGGCCCGCTTTATGGGGACTTCGTCGGCGATCCCCTTTATCCTCTTCTCCCAGAGGATGTCGAGCGTAATCAGGGTCTCGGCGCCGGAATCGTTGAACTGGTAGATAAGCTCCCTCTCCACGTACAGCGGATTGAACCCGACCGCCACGGCCCCCAGCTTGAAGGCGGCGTAAAAGGCGATCACCGACTGGGGGCAGTTCGGAAGCGAAATCGCTATCCTGTCCCCCTTTTTTACACCCATCTCTTTGAGCCCGGCGGCGAGCCTGTCCACGTGGTCCTTCAGCTCTCTGTACGTCAGCCTCGCCCCCATGAAGTAGGTGGCGGGGTTGTCGGGATATTTTTCGGTGCTCTTCTCCAATATATCGTAGATGGTGATCTCGGGGATTTTCATCTCGGGCGTCACGCCCTCGTCGTAGAACCGGTGCCATACTCTTTTCATCGGTCTTCCCTCCCGATCGCATTTTTAAATAAATTATTGGTTATGATATTGTATAAAGGGAAATCTGTCAAGATAGCCAAGTTTGGTAATATATGAAATTTTACTAATTGAAGGAGCCTTCATACAAAGGATTTATAAGTACAGAGAATTCATTTTAGACAGGGCAGGGCAAATAAATTCAAGAATATTTACGGCCGTTCTGATTCGGAGGGCTGTTCATTCAGATTGATCGAATAGACCCGAAAGCCGTTTATGCACAACATTTTTCTTAAAGAACGGCCCTTGACAATGGGATCTTCCCCCTCCATGTAAAGCCCCCAGTCTTTCAAATCGCCATCGGAAAGGGTAGCAAAGAAACCCTCTTTTTCCACGGCGGATTCCGTATCTATAGAAATGTACCTGAAATCGACGCCGGGCGTATTTTTCTCGAGATCGCGGATATCGTCGATGTCGTCGATGCGGACAATTCGAGAGCCGGAATAAAATAGGAAAATATCGTCGCTGACCAGTAAGGGCGTAAGGTATACGGTGCTTATCGGATCCACCCCGAGGCTTTTGACCGATTTGGCCATCTCGATGGTGAGGGGGAAGTAGTCATGCTGGGTTTGGCGGCGAGCGTAGATAAACAGGGACTGCGCCGCAAAGAGAGATACGAGTATTATAACGAGACCCTTTCTCCATTTACCCGAAGAGTAGAGATAACTCCCGGCGAAGGTCCCCAACAGGGCCAGAAAGGGAGAATAAAATTCCATCCAGTGCTCATGGTTGATGGAGTGTCTTGGGAAGAGCGCGATGTTCAGCGTCCCGACGATGAAAAGGATGAGTATGACCCCCTTTTGCTCTCTCGTCATGCGGTGGTCGGCGGTCGATCCGGAGATCGATCTAAACTTCGGCCTTTTTATCAGCAGGTCGCAGAAATACGCCAGGATCAACAGGATCCATCCAACCGAATAGTACAATAAAATGTAGTAGCCGTTTTTCCACAATACGCTTAAAAAGGTAAAGCCCCTGTCGATCTCGGTCCTTTCGTAGACCCTCATAAGCTCATGGAGCCCATAGCTGTCGGTATAATGCATAACCACAAGCATAAAAGCCGCAAAGGCGAAAAAGGCGACAAAATTAAGAATCAGGGGAAAGGCGATCCCCCTCTTCCCCTCCACCAGGAGATGATAAAGGAGCAGCGCCGGCGGCAGAAAATACGCGGGCCAATCAGTAAAGAGGCCCAAGAGAAGGGTCAGGACGATGAATGGATAATAGAGCCTGTTTCTCGTCCTCACCCATAAAACGTAGAGATAGACGGTAAGTAGAACGAAAAACTTGGTTGCCACAAACATGTGGGGGAGACGCCCGTAGTACGATTCGATCGGATTTATCGCCATAAACAGGACAACCAATAACGAAATCCTTGGGCCGAATATCCTGACCGCTATCATATACGTGAGGATTATCGACAGTATCGAGAATATTATCGGGATTGCCCGTGTGGAGGCCTCGCTTTTTCCAAAGAGGAGATACGACCCGTACGTGATTATCTGGTTGAGTGGCGGGTGATTTATATAGTAGTTGAACGACAGAGGATCGGCTGAATTGACGCTTTTAACGATGATCGGGCCGGTCTTATCCAGTCCGTATTCGAGGAAAAAAGCGGCCGCGTTGCCGTTCGTCGCCCCGGAGCTGTCGTGAGCGCCGATCCAGGGCTCATCGATCCCGTAAAGCCTCAGCGATACGCCGAAAATGAGGATAACGAGTAAAATGACCTTGATCGAGACTCTGGTATTGCCGTCCTTCACTGCAGAGCCGTTTATAGATACTTCTTGCATATTGACTATTTCGGGACTGCCGGCACTCATCTGTCGGAATAGTAAATCTGTGCAGACCCTTTAAGTACTATAGATATCTTCTGCCCTCATCGCCCCACATCGGGCCTCCCCACGGCGCTGACCGTCAGCACAGACTCCACCAAGATCTTCGCCCCCCCACTCTCTATGTAGATGTCCCTCCAGTCCTCTTTTACCTCCACGTCCACCCCGCCCGATTCAACGACCTCGCAGGTTACCGCGGACCTGAGGGCACCGACCGCGTGCTCTCTGGCGTCGCCCAGCTTCTTGAAGGCTCTCCTCTCCTCCGGCATGAAGACGATATACCCCTCCAGGTCGTCCGATCTTATCGACGCCTTCATCGTCGACATGACGATCCCGGATACCGCCCCCACGGCGTTGGCCACACCCGCCTCCTCCGGCACCGAGTATTTGACGCCCAGGCGCCCGGCCGACGGCCCGATGAATATCTCTGCGGGCGCCCCCACGGCTATTATCTCCCTTCCGAGGTTGATGTCGACCGACACGGGACCGCCGCTTTCCGCTTCCGAGAGCCACCTCCTGACGGCGCCGGAGAGGACGCCGAAGTTGTTGAAATCGACAAGGCCGCTGTCCGGGTTGTCTCCGTCTACGGCGGCAAAGAGGATCTCCAGGACGATTCGCTCCCTAATGGTGTTCATCACGCGCCGGTTAAGATCGTCCGCCGAAATCCCGGAAGAGATCGCCGCAACATTGAGAGCTAACCTTGACGCATCGACGCTTCCGATCATAGACCTCCCGTCGGCGTTGAAGACGTCCGTGGGGGTCAGGCCGGCCCTTACCGCGACCCCCGTCCTGATCATCTTCTCCAGCACCCTCTCTACCTTGAACCTTCTCCTCCCCACCCCGAACTCCGACCCCGAGAGGGGGGAAAGGGGGTTTCTCTCAAGCTTTTCGTACATCCTTGCCGCGTCACCATCGAGCCCCCCCCTTTTTGGCACCACACCCGCGGCGAAGAAGTCGGTGGGCATGTAGCGGATTTTTCGGGCCGCATGGATATCCGATTCCGTCATGGAGTCGAGCATCTCCAAAATCCCCGGGTATTGTTCGGAGAGCCTCCCTATCGGAAGGACCCGCCCCGGCCCCAGCGTCACCGCCCCGCTTGAATCCCCGTAATCGATGAAGCTGTCCCCGCCCAGGCCCACGGTCCTCACGTCAACGGCGCTGACAAACGTGCGAAACTTCCCGACCCTGGCGCCGGAGTCGGAGAGCTTGGGGCGCCCGTCTCCCATAACCGCGATGTCCGACGTCGTGCCGCCGATGTCGATGATGACGCTACCTCCCGCCCCCTTAGGCGAGACGAGGGCCCTTGCCCCCACCACCGACGCCGCCGGGCCGGAGAGGATCGTCTCTATGGGGCGTTTTCTGGCGGTGGACTCGCTCATGAGGGAGCCGTCCCCCTTGACGGCCATCAGCGGGGCGGAAATCCCCAATTCGGAGACCGCCTCCTTCACCGAGTCCATGAGCTCAGAGATCAGGGGTATCAGGCCCGCATTCAGGGCGGCGGTGGTCGCCCTGATATCGGCGTTCAGATCCATGGAGAGCATGTGGCCCAAGACCACCGGCTTTTTTGTAACAGAAGATATTATCCTTTTGACCCTGTTTTCGTGCTCGGGATTTCTGACGGAGAAGTAGGAGGCGCAGGCGAAGGCCTCTACGTCTTTGTGAACCGACTTAACAAACTTGGCCACCTCTTTTTCGTCCAGCGGCTCTGCGACCTTCCCCTTCACGTCGTGGCCTCCCCTGACCCTCTTTACTATGATCGTCCCGAGACCGCCGACGGATAGATTTATCTCCTTGTCGTACCCTACGACTATGAGCCCAACGGGGCGCCCCGTCCCCTCGACGATGGCGTTTGTGGCGAGCGTCGTGGAGAGGCCGACCATCTTGACCCGGCCGAAGTCGACCCTTCCAAGCCCCGAGAGGGACTTTCTGATGCCGGAGATCAGGTCTCTGTGGGTGGTGGGAGCTTTGGATCGGGCAACGACTTTATTTTTCGATTCGTCGGCAACGTCGAGCAAAACCGAATCGGTAAACGTCCCGCCTGTGTCTATCCCCAAATAGAGGGGTGATCTTTTAAGCCCCATCCAGTCCTCCAATCATCTCCCTCATCCGCCTCCCAGGGCAGTCGATCCGGTCACAAATATCACAGGGGGTCTTGTCGAAGGTCTGGCCCTCCGGCCCAAGGCCGATTATCCCGGAGACGCTCTTCTTCGGAACCATGAGGTAAGACTCGGTCAGCCCTACCCCCACAGAACCCGCGTCCACAAGCGTAAAGAGCTCCCCCTGCTCCCCTATCTCCCAGTTACACTGTCCGGGGCCGTAAGGGGGGGTGGTGGAGAAACCCCTCGGCTTCGCCTCCCGGTCGTAGAGCTCCCTCAAAAATGAGATCCTCGCCCGCATAAGAGCCACGATCCCCATGGTGTCGAGGATGAGGGCGGAGACCGTATCACCCCTCGAGTTCAGCCTCTCGATCTCGTCGTCGATATCGCCCCCGACCGTCCCAACGGCGACCGCGGCCACAACCGACCCGCTCAAAATCCTTTTCAGTATTTGCCCCTTAAACTCGGCGTCCCCGATATGGACACCCCCCCCGTTCACCTCCCTTATCTCGTAGACGCCGTAGACAGAGCGGGGCCTGACAAGATCGAGGCACCTCTCCCGCATCTCGTGGGCCGTCTCAAAGAGCCGCTTCGACGCGGGCTTCTCGTCACTGTAGCCCATAAAGTCAAGGACGTCGTTGATATCGACGTCGATGTCGTATCCATTCACAATCGTCACTATTTTCCCCGATGAATCAAACATTGAGTTCATCAATTTATCACAGGCCCCGGAAAAGTCAAGGGGTGGCTGTGCCGAGATCGGATTTGCGAGGCGAGGGGCCAAAAAAGGTGAAATTATGACCAATATACTATAGTTTTATTGAAAATCAGATTTTAATTGCTATAATGTTAGTAGGGTAATGTTGGTAGGGGCCGCACGATTAAGAAACTACGATATCGTATTTGCGGCCTTTGTTTAAAAACAACCGATTTGGAGACAAATAAAATGATTGTAGGTTTTATCTTAGTGATAGCACTTCTCGTTCTTCTATTTTTTGCTTACCAGAGGGGAGGCCTCGACTTCCTGAAAGTTGAAGGAAATCCCGCGGAGATTCTCGACCGGCGCTACGCCGCGGGTGAGATAACCGAGAAAGAATATCTTGAGATAAAAAAGGGGCTGTCAGAGAAGTAGGAGCTTTTTTATCCCAGCTCTTTTACGGCGGCTCCCCCAGGCCCTGTCTAACTATTTTGTAAATCCGCGAGCCGAAAAGACGAATCAAGGTTTGGTACCGATAATCCCGAGGATCTCGAGCATATCGCGGCCGGGGCAATCCTTCGTGTCGCACAGGTCGCAGGGGGAGGCGTGGGAGATCTCTTCGGCGGGGCCCAGCCCCATGATCCCCGACCTGCTCTTCTTCGGTATCATAAGACAGGTCTCGGTGAGCGTCACCCCGATGGAGCCGGCGTTGACAAGGGTAAAGAGCTCCCTCTGCTCCCTTATATCCCACCTGCACTCGCCGGGGCCGAACGAGGGGGTAAGCCCGTAGCCGCCTGGAGCGCCCTCAAGCTCGAGGATCTTTTCGTAGAAGCTAACGGAGGCGACGCCGAGGGCGACCGATCCGAAGGTGTCGAGCATGACGGCCGAGAATGTGTCCCCGCCGTCGATCAGCCTCTTGATCTCGTCGTCAATTGTTCCCCCCATCGTGGCGACGAAGACCACCGCCCTCCTGGAGCCGGTCAGGACCCTTTGAAGGACCTTCCCCCGAAACCGCGACCCGTTAAGACTTACAACTCCCTCCCCTATGCCCGAGATATCGTAGACCTCGTAGACGGATCTCGGCTCGATGAGATCGAGGCATCTCGCCTTCGCCTCCTCGGCGGCAGAGGCGATCCTCTTCGGGGCTTGCCTTTCTCCCCGATACCCCATGATCTTCAGCACATCGTTAACGTCGATGTCGATTCTGATGTCGCTCAAAACGGTCATCTTCACCCCCTCGATTGACACTTACAATATTAACATATTTTGGATAATAGTCAAGGTTATGGCTTTTGAACAAACTCCCCGCAAGGATAATGAGATAAAATGAAGTTGAGTAGATAATTTTTTTAACGAAGAGGAACAGAAATAGCTTGACATAGAGTTAAAAACAATATAGGATTTAAGTATATACTTAAATGGTTAAACCATTTAATTGAAAACGTGAAAAACCGATCCACACTTCGACTCCGAATAGAGGTGAGGTAATATAGTTTTTAGTAGGAAGGTATTTCTATGCAAGGCTTTATGGCCGAGATGTTCAGGGCCTTCGGCGTTGAATCCCGGATCAAGATAATAGAGCTGTTGAAGGAAAAGGGGCCTATGGGAGTAAACGAGCTATCGGGTGCCCTTGGTATAACTCCGTCCGCCGTTTCCCAGCACCTCAAGGTGTTGAAGTTTGCCGGTCTCGTCAGAAACCGGCGTCAGGGGTGCTGCGTACCTTACGAGGTGAACATCGATGCATTGGATAACTGCCGGGAGATGATTTCGAAGGTATGCAGCTGCAGGATGAACTGTATGGGAATTGCAAGGGAGACCGGCGCGGATAAAATCGATCGACTGAAGAGATACGAAGAGGAGCTTTTAAGGGAGCTTGAAGAGGTCAGGTCAAAGATTGCCGATATGGAGGAGGATAAGGGAGAGGCCTGATTTTTTTCACAAACTATTTCAGTAGTTGCTGAAAGGCTTAACATTTTCGGTTTTATGGTTGGAGCATCAAATTTGAAAGGAGGTGATCGAGATGGCCGATGAAAAAGTGGATGTCTGCAAGGAGAGGATGATCGAGATGATGAAAGATCCGGAATTTGCAAAGAAGATGAAGGAAATGATGAAAGAATCTAAATGCATGGAGAAGATGGGAGAGATGATCAAGGAGTGCGGCTGCTGCTGTTCACCTACCGAGGGCAAAGAAAAAGAAGGCGCAAAGGCTTAGAATGGCCTGAATTTCAGTCAGCGGGAACTCTTTACCGATTCGCCGTGTAAATTTCCGGGCCTGCTGAAAAGGGGAGCGGGGATCAAACATCCCCCTCCCCTCATTATTTTTTAGGATTTTATACGGTGACCGATTACTGCGCCATTAGATATTGAATCTTAACATAATCCCGAAAACGAGAATGGTAACATGGAGGCGTTTTTAAAGCGCCGGCCGCGACCGCCCTACCCAGCCGCCTTGGCCCGCTTCGGGTAGTGCTTCTCGACTATCTCAGTCAGCTCCGCGGGAGACGGAATGGAGCCGGGGGGGTTCCCGTAGAACTCGACGACGGAGTCTCCAAGGACAGAGAGCTTCACGTCCTCGACCATCTGTCCCGTGTTCAGCTCCACCACGAGGAAGTTTTTGACCCTCTCCGACAGCTTCTTCAACCGGGCCTCCGGAAATGGAAAGAGGGTTATGGGCCGAAACAGCCCGATCTTGAGCCCCTTATCCCGGAGCCTGTCTATGGCGGTCTTGACGATTCTCGAGACCGACCCGAAGGCGCTGACGATAAGCTCGGCGTCATCCACCTGATACGCCTCGAAGCGGGTATCGGCCACCATGCTTTCGTATTTTTCTTTTAGCTTCCAGTTATGCTCCGTCAACTCCCCCTCGGCGAGGTATAGGGATTTCAGTACCCTCTGGTCCCTTCCGTCGGCGCCGGTCAGGGCCCACGTCTTCTCGCCCGGCGGGTTTGTCTTCCCGTGCCGGATCATCGGCTCCTTTATCTGGCCCAGGATGGAGTCCCCCAGGATCATGACCGGGTTTCTGTACTTGTCGGCGAGGTCAAAGGCGTCTATGGTGAGATCGTACATCTCCTGGACGGAGTTCGGGGCGAGCACGATCATCCTGTAGTCGCCGTGCCCCCCGCCCCTGGTGGCCTGGAAGTAATCCCCCTGGGAGGGGTGGATTCCGCCCAGGCCCGGGCCGCTCCTGGAGATATTCACCACGACCCCGGGTATCTCGCTTCCCGCCATGTATGATATCCCCTCCTGCTTCAGCGATATCCCGGGGCTTGACGATGAGGTCATCGCCCGCTTTCCGGTGGCGGCTGCGCCCAGAACCATGTTGATCGAAGCCACCTCGCTCTCGGCCTGGATAAAGGCGCCGCCCGCCTTCGGCAGGTGAACCGAGAGGTACTCCGGTATATCGTTCTGGGGGGTTATGGGATAGCCGAAGTAGAATTTCAGCCCCGCATCCAACGCCCCCATGGCGATCGCCTCATTTCCCTTGATGAGATCTTTCTCTCGAGATTTCGTATTATCTTTCGGTTCGGCCACTTCGTCCTCTCCTGTCATTTGAATACCTCGATGGCAACGTCGGGACAAATCTCCGCACAAAGCGCGCAGCCGATGCATTTTCCGTCCCCGTCTTGGTAGACCGCGGTAAAATATCCCTTGCCGTTTGATTTATTACCTATTACTATGATATCTCTCGGACACGCATCTACACAGAGTCCGCATCCCTTACACAACTCAAAATCGATTGTAACTTTAGGCATAGTCTGTTTCCTGTCTCACTTCCATCCCATTCTAAGTTCCGGTTTGTAGTCCTTATAATTTTTATCCATTATCAGATCGCCCATGGCCTTCAGGGCCTCCTCTCTGGTCTTGTACCACTTTATCCCGACCCTGATGGTTCCACCATAAACCTCCTTGGTGTAGGCGGGATATCCGTCCGCTTTAAGCGATTTAAGGAGCTTGTTTGCTTTTTTTTCATCTTTTGTTGAATAAACCCGGATGTAATATAAAGCATTTGGAGCATTATCTTCTAACTCCTCTGCATCTCCTTTTTTATCTTTTCCTCCGTCTTTAAAAACTTTCGTTTCCCCCCCCTCCTCCGTCTCCACTCTAACGAAAGCTGTCATACCCACTGCAACCCTATCCCTAATCATCGCCTTCGTTATAACCGCCTCCGCCGTGTTACTTTTAACGTGGATAATTTTTAGGTAGGCGATGGCGCTTTCCTCATCCCCTACCCAGCCTATAGCTCCCTTCTTAAGGCTGTCGCTCGCCCCCCTGTCTATGATAAATGTCGTCCCTACCTCCCCATTACCATCAATGGACGTTACCTTTCCGCTGACCATGTTTGTCTCGGCGACGAGCGGCAAATAAGTCATAGCTGAAAGTATCAATAAGATGACAACCGACCATATTCTCTTCATGTCATACCTTAAACTAAAACATTTATTTATCATAAATTAGTATGGGTTATCACCTCTTCCCCTCACTTTAAGGCAAAAAGAAAACCGTCACCACTATAAAAGTAAATAATTCAATCAGGTACTGAATGCGAGAAAAATATATATCAACTACAGTATTAAACCTTTGAAGTTTCTTCCTATTACTTCCATCCCTTTCCAAGTTCCGGTTTGTAGTCCTTGTAATTTTTATCCATCATCAGATCGCCCATGGCCTTCAGGGCCTCCTCTCTGGTCTTGTACCACTTTATCCCAACCCTGATGGTTCCACCCCCAACCTCCTTGGTGTAGGCAGGATATCCATCCGCCTTCAGCGATTTAAGCAGCTTATCCGCCTTTGTTTTGTCGCTGGTGGCAAAGACCCGGATGTAGTAGAGCACTTCTTTGTCGCCGGTCTTGGCTTTTGCCACATCGTCCTTCGACCCCGGTGTCTTACCCTTGGGCAGCGTTACGTCGCTGGCGCCGTCCCCGGACTTGTCCCCCGCACCCCCCGCGTCATCCAACCTCTCCTCGGTGATCTCGCCGTTTTCCAGCTTATCGTAGAAGTTGACCTTCGGCTTTTCTCCTTTGTCCGCGTTGTCCCCGCCGGTTCCCCCCTTGTCTCCTCCCGAGAGGGGAAAGACCTTCTCCCCCCCATCCTTCTTTGCGGTCAAGCCGCCGTCCTTTAAGACGGTCGAGCGTCCCGTCATGTAGCCCGCGGCGAATATCAGCGCCCCGCAGATAATAGCGACCATTACGATAAGGGCCAAATGCCTGGGCTCGAGGCTGAACTCGTAGCTGTCCTTCGCCCTCCGGTAATCCCTCATCCTGTCGTCGTCATCGTCCGGGAAATACCTCAAATCGTTGTCTCTCATATCTCTCACTTTTTTATCCCCCTTTAAAGATTAAAGAGAAGAATCTAAGTGCGAACCGTTTATTACATCCTTTCGGGCGCCGAGATGCCCATAAGCATAAGGGCGTTTTTGATCACCGTCTTTATCGCGATGACAAATGCGATCCTGGCTGTTGTGAGCTTTTCGTCCTCCGTTATAACACGGTGGTGGTTATAGTAGCTGTGAAAGAGGGAGACGAGCTCGAATACGTAAAAAGTAATCCTGTGGGGCTCGAGCGACCCAGCCGCCCCCTCCACCGTCTCGGTAAACTCCGCGAGCTTCTTGATGACGGCCGCCTCTTCCGGAAGCGTCAGCGGTGTAAGATCTGCGGAATCGTCGATATCGGCAACCTTTATCCCCGCCTCCTCCGCCTGCCTCAAGATCGAGCAGATCCTCGCATGGGCGTACTGGACGTAGTATACGGGGTTGTCCTGGGACCTCTTCTTGGCGAGATCAAGATCGAAGTCGAGGTGGGTGTCGTAGCTCCGCATAAGCATGAAGTAGCGCATGGCGTCCACCCCCACCTCGTCGAGGACCTCTCTTAAGGTGATGAACTCCCCCGCCCTCGTGGACATGGAGACAGGCTTTCCGCCCCGAATCAGGTTTACGAACTGGATGAGGATTATCTCCAGATCGTCCGGGTCCCTCCCCATAGCCTTTACGGCCGCCTTCATCCTCACCACGTATCCGTGGTGGTCGGAGCCCCAGACGTTTATGACCTTGTTAAAACCCCGGTCGTACTTGTCCTTGTGATAGGAGATGTCGGAGGCGAAGTAGGTCTTCTCCCCGTCGCTCTTAATCACAACCCTGTCCTTGTCGTCCCCGTGGTCGGTCGTGTTGAACCAGAGCGCCCCCTCCTTCTCGTATATTATCCCCTCGTCCTTGTATTTTTTTATGGAGTCGTCCACCTGTCCCTTTTCGTAGAGCCGTTTTTCGGAAAACCAGACGTCGTAATCGACCCCGAAGTCGTGAAGATCCCTTTTTATCCCGTCCAATATCAGGGTCAAGGCGAAACCGGTGCAGCGGATGACCGCCTCCGCCTCATCCATATTAAGGAGCCCCTCCCCCTCCTTTTCGGCCAGCTTCCCGGCGATCTCCCTTATGTATTCGCCCTGATAGTAGCTATCGAGATAGACAGCATCCATTCCGAAATGTTCCATGTAGCGGGAGTAGATGCTTCGCCCGAGGGTTTCCATCTGCACCCCGGCGTCGTTGATATAATACTCCCTCTCGACGTAGAACCCGGCCCTTGAGAGAATGGAGGCGAGGACATCCCCCACCACCGCCCCCCGGGCGTGGCCGATGTGGAGCGGACCCGTTGGATTTGCGCTTACGAACTCTATCTGCACGCGCCGATCACCCCCGATATCCGACCTCCCGTAGTCTTCTCCGCCGATGAGGATATCCCTCAACGAATCGTGCCAGACCGAATCGTTCAGGGTGAAATTGATAAAACCGGGGCCCGCCACCTCCACACTCTTCACAACATCCTTTGCATCGGAGATGTCATTGCCCTTTATGGTCTCCGCAATCCTCTCGGCAAGCTTTCTCGGATTGCTCTTCTCCATCGATGCGAGAACCATAGCAATGTTCGAGGCGAAGTCGCCGTGCCGCGGATCTTTCGGCGTTTCGATCTGCGGCTCCGGCAAGAGCTCCGTACTTATTAAGCCCTCCTCCTTAAGATCGGATATTACAACCCGCACGATTTTGGCGAGCTTACTCTTTATCAAAACGAGTCGTCTCCCCCCTGCTGTTTAATGTCATTTGTATATGCGCCATACCATACCTGGAAAGGACCTCACCCCCAAACCTTCCCTCTTAACCTCTCATCACCCCCTCTCCTCCCCGACCTACCACTTCCAGTACTTATCCTTCTTCTTCCCCTCGACCACCTCTTCCCCCTCCTCAACCATATCCACATCCGGCTCATCTTTTATGGAGAGGTCCTTCGTAAAATCCGAGCAGTACAAGGCTCCTCCGGAGGAAGTAGAGAATTTCTTCTTGCAGTTTCTCCTCCAGGCACACACGGCACAGAGCTTCTTTTCCAGCGTCATTGTAACTCCCCCCGAATGAAATAAACCATTTCAAACGGATCTTCGATTCAGCTTTCTTATGACTATTCCAATATTTACTGTTTATACTAATATTTTATCACAAAAGTATCAAAGGGAGAACGTATTATTTTTACGTACTATTTTTACGTACTATTTTTACGTACTGTTTCTAATATTGAGTCAATTTGCCTTAAAAAATGCCTTTGCCGTGCTATCGAGCGTTCAGCTTCTTCTTAATCCCGAGCTTGAGGCCCGGGCACGACCTCTGCCCGTAAAGCTCGGGGCGACGGTCTTCGTAGAAGGGCCACATCTCCCTCACCTCTTTGATCATCTTGAGATCGATCTCGAAGATCGACACCCCGTCGTTCATCCCGGACGGCTCTCCTATCATCTCGCCGTTCGGGTCAACGCAGAAGCTCTCGCCGTAGAAGTCTTGGGCCGCTTCGCTTCCCGTCCTGTTTACGCGCATTGCGAAGAGGCCATTCGTTATGGCGTTTGCCGAGATGACCTTCTCCCATCTCTCGTGGGTCTTCATGGCGGCGGCCGTAGGAGAAACGATAAGCTCCGCCCCGTTAAGCCCCAGTACCCTGCTCCCCTCCGGGAAGTAGTTGTCCCAGCATATCTGGACACCGAGCTTTACGTATTTCGTCTGAAAGACCGGAAACGGGTCTCTAGCCCCCTTTCCGCCGCCCCCGGGGGTGAAGTAGTCCTTCTCGTACCAGAGGGGCAGCTGGGGAATGTGGACCTTCCTGTATTTGCCGAGATATTTTCCGTCGGCGTCGACAACAGCGGCTGTATTGTAATATCTATTTCCATCTTTGTTTTTCCCCCTCTCCACCTCGAGAATCGGAAGGACAAAAACGGCGGCCATCTTCTCCGCCAACGGGGAAAACTCCTCCACGATGGGGCCCGGTATCGTCTCGGCGAAGGACGACGGGTCCGCCCCCCTCTTGTGGGGAAACCAGGGGAGATGGAAAAGCTCGGCGAAAGAGACTACCTTGACATCCTCACCGCCCGCGAGCTTAAGGAGCTCCTTCCCCTTATTGACGTTCCTGTCGACGTCCTCGGTCGCCCTGAACTGGATCCCCGCGATTCTGAGTGTCCCCAATTTGGAAATGTTAACCCCCATTCGGCAAGTAAATGGAATATCCCGCCTCTATGCCCGCATACAACTTCGCATTTATGATATATCCTTGAAGGTTTATAGTCAAGACTTTTTAGGTTGGCCTCGGATTGATTTATCGGGTTGAATTTTAAGATCGATTGATTAGATTACAATTAGATCAAGATTATAGTTGACATTTAGTTTGACACCCCCTATAAAATTCCGTAACATGGTTCTATTGAACAGCCTTACGGTCAGGTTTTTCAATATCGCGATCGATATATGAGCGGAAACGAAAATAAAATAGCGGTGGTCTTAAACGAGAACGCAAGCCGGGTGAACAACCAGGTGCTGAGGGGTCTCTCATCGATCATCGGCAAGGAGAACCTCTACTACACGAGGGCGCTCGAGGAGGTTGAGGGGGCGGTAGAGGACATCCTGAAGAGGGGCTTTGATCTCGTCTTCTGCGGCGGCGGCGACGGGACAATCGTGGGCGTAGTCACGGCGGTTGTGGACGTTGCAAAAAATATTACCGACAATGGCGGCAACGTCTCGCTTCCCACCATCGGGATATTGAAGATGGGGACGGGAAACGCCTGGGCGTGGGCCACGGGTGTACATAACGGGCTCAAACAGATAGAGGAGATAAAAAACGGACGCGAGTATTCGAAGGCGTCTTTTGATCTTCTCAAGGTGAGGGGAAGGCTCTGCCCCTTTGCGGGGATGGGCATCGACGCCCAGGTATTGAACGACTACTACGACCTCATGGAAAATCTGTCCCGATCCTCTCTGAGAAGGTTTTTCGTGGGCTTAAACGGTTATGTCTATTCCTCCATTATGAAATCGATCCCGGCGGTCAGGTCGATGACGAGGGGCGGAAAGGTCCCGGAGGTGGAGGTAAAGTTCACCGGCGATAAGACGTTCAAGCTCAACAGAAAGGGCCACTTTGAGGCTCTTGAAGAAGTTATGGATGATGAGGTTTTTCGCGGCAGGGCGAACATCGTGGCGTGCGGGACCATACCCTATTTCGGCTACGCGTTTCGCGCCTTTCCCCTCGCCGAGGCGATGTCCGGGACCATGCACCTCAGGATCGCCAACGTCAGGCCGGCCGAGGCGCTGAGAAACATTTCGAGGCTCTGGAGGGGAACCTACAACGGGCCTGAGTTTACCGATTTTCTCACCGACGCCGCCAACATAAGATTCGACAGGGAGATGCCGCTGGAGGTGGGGGGCGATCCCCACGGCTACACCTCAGAGGTGGATTTTAAGGTGCCGGAGTTCAAGGTAAGCGTGATCTCCTACAAGGATAAAGAGTCCTTTTGGGAGCCGAGCGTGAAGTGAAATAAATCTCTATAATAGGCTCATTTTGAAGATCAAGGAGGTTTTCTCCCGTTTATTGAAATCGGGTGGCACCGATAGGCGTGGGCTTGTAAGTAGGAAGTCCCGAGTAAACCGGAAATCGATATAATAATATACGTCATTCCCGCGAAAGCGGGAATCCATATTAATATCTACTGGATTCCTTTATCTCGTTGGGAATGACAGAATAAATTCCCGCTTTGGCGGAATTTAAAAAACAATTTTCTAACAGGAGAGGAAGATGAAAAAGATAATCGCTCTAACCTTTATCGCCGTTTTTCTAACATTTGGGCTTTCCGCCCTCGCCTCGGAGATAGTGATAACCCGATCCGGCTCCACGGTGGCGTATATAACAAGCGACGGGCGCGTGGAGAACGCCTCCCGCTCTACGCTGGGCTACATCGACTCCTCCGGGCGAGTGGAGAACGCCTCCCGGTCGACCTTGGGCTACGTAGACTCCTCCGGCCGGGTGGAGAACTACTCCCGGTCCACGATAGGCTATATCGACTCGTCCGGCAGGGTGGAGAACGCCTCCCGCTCCACCATAGGGTACATCGGCTCCGGCTACATCGAGAACGCATCCAGGTCTACGGTGCTCAACTACTCCGGTCCCACAGACTACACGAAGCTCGGGGCGTACGTATTTTTCTTCAACCGCGTGCTGCACTGAGTTCTCCCGAACCCAACGGCGCGTGCTTATGATGGGTTTGGGAGGGGTTGGCTGGTGCCATGTTTTTTAGATAGTACGCGATTGTTTCGCTCCCGATGGTCGCTCGCAATGACAATGCAGATACATTGGGGGGTAAAATAATTGAATTTTCTGTCATTGCGAGGAGCTTCAGCGACGAAGCAATCGGGTCGCCTTTAAAACAAATGTGGCATTTCCCCGCCCCCCTGTTATTCCCGCCCCCCCTTTGTCATTCCCGCCTCCTTCACTGTCATTCCCGCGCAAGCGGGAATCCAGACCGCCGCATCCCACAATTAAAATACAGCCCCCACACCGCCGCCACGACTAAAAAACCAGTAAAAAACAAAAACATTGACAACAACGATACATATTTGATAATAATTGGCACATCTCTAATCGACCCGTTAACGTGATATACTGATTTCTAAATAAGCGGTTCTTTAAGCCATGTCTAAATGCCCGTATGAAACTGAATACTGGGATCCCAAATATGAAGAGGATATTGCCTATACCTGCCTCCACCCGCCCATGAAAACTCCCGATGAAGACGGCGAAAACCGCTGTATCTTCCACAGCAAAAGGGAAGATAAGGACACAGAGAATTTCTACAAAGAGTTTAAAAAGCTATATGAATCTGGAGACCATAATTTCACTGGTTTCATCTTCCCGGAGGACTTCGACTTCAGGAGGTTAAAAAAGGAGACGGGATCGCTTAAATTTGTAGATGCGGGTTTTTCTGAAGCGCTTTTTCTATGCGATGTGAATTTGTCGGTAACTGAATTTTTAGGCGAGGGCGACACCAACTTCAAAGGGGCGAAATTCACAGGCAAGGGAGGGACCAACTTCAGTTGGGCGAAATTCTCTAGTGAAGGAGGGACCGACTTCAGTGGGGCGCAATTCTCAGGCGAGGGCAGGACCAAATTCTATATGGCGAGATTCTCCGGCGAGGGCGGGACCAACTTCAGTTGGGCGCAACTTTCCGATGAGGACGGAACAGACTTCGGTGGGGCTAAATTCTTCGGCGAGGGCGAGACCAACTTCAGTTCGGCGAAATTCTCCGGCAAGGGCGGGACCGACTTCAGTTTGGCACAATTCTCCGGCGAGGGCGGGACTGACTTCAGTGGGGCGAAATTCTCCGGCGAGGGCGGGACTGACTTCAGGGGGGCACAATTCTCCGGCAAGGGCGGGACCAACTTCAGTTGGGCGCAATTCTCTAGCGAGGGCGAGACCGACTTCAGGGGGGCGCAATTCTCTGGCAAGGACGGGACCGACTTCAGTTGGGCGCAATTTTCCGGCGAGGACGGAAACAATTTCACACATGCCAATTTCTCAGGAATAGGTGAGGTTGCCTTCTACAATGCGCAGTTTGCAAATGGGACAACAAGATTCTCAAAGGTTTTATTCGGTAATATAGAAGGAGCTAATTTCAATGATGTAATTTTTTACTGCCCTGTATCCTTCGACCGCTCAAAATTTAAAAAAAGAGTTTCTTTTATCAATTCTGTATTCCACGACACAGTAGAATTCATAGGATCGAATAAAACAGATATGTCTGAAGAGAACCACATTTTTTCACATTCTTTCGATTTTGAGGTTGATCTCAGAAACATGACTTTCTCTACACCGGATAGGATTATTTTCAACATGGTCAATTTATCCTGTGCTCGCTTATTGAATACAGACTTTTCCGGAGTTAGACTCGGTCAAGTTAACTGGGGAGAGAGAGATCCAGAAGAAAAAAGGTTAATTATATACGATGAAAAAAAGGCCGATGCAGAGGGGAGCCATCGTGAAGTTTCTTATATTTACAAACAGCTAAGAGTTATCTATGAAAAGACGGGAAGGTATTTTAATGCCGGAGACTTCTTTTTTGGTGAAATGGAAATGAGAAGAAGACAGGCAGATGAGGGGAGTATAATCAAAGCTTTGCTTTATCTATATAGACTTATTTCCGGATATGGTGAAAGACCTATAAAAGCATTTTGCTGTTTTCTTGGGACACCAGTATTATTTACTTTATTCTATTTCTTCTCCGGTCTCAAGAATTCACCAAGAATGGATAAAAACTATATTAATTATGATGTCTCATGGAGTCTTCCATTCTTTGATCTTGTCTTCTGGAAGGATCTATTAAATACTTTATTTTTCAGTATTCATAATGCCGTCCTGGGAAGAACTTTTACAACACTGATGCCCGAAGGTATTGTAAGCACCGTTCTCTGTATTTTCGAAAATATAATCGGAGTTATTTTTCTCTCCCTCTTCATCCTCGCCATGAACCGCAAGTTCAGGCGGACGAAAGACTAAACAATCAGACCAGCCCCTCCTCCTTGAGCCATGCCCCCACCCGGCGCATTCCCTCGTCGAGGTCGACCTTCGGCTTGTATCCCAATATCGTTTTCGCCTTCTCTATCGATACCCCCGCGCCGGAGGTCAATATCCCCACGTTCATGGGTGTGAGGACAGGCGTTATCCCGAAAAGGTTGTGAAGCCAGTACATCGCTTGGCCCGCCGTCATGGCTACGAACTTCGGGAGGTTCTTGGCCTCCGCCGGGAAGCCCGCACATTGGGCGAGTCTTGTGAAGTACTCCCTCCAGGTCGTGTCGTTATTGCCGTCGGTGATGATGAATATCTCGCCTTTCGCCTTGTCGCTCTCGGCGGCTAGGATAACGGCGTCGATCAGGTTGTCCACGTAGAGGTGCCAGCAGTGCCCCCGCCCCCCGTCGATGTAGATCATCTTTCCCGCCTTTATCCTCGTAAGCGGCCTCAAGACCCAGTTGGTCGAGCCGGGACCGTAGACCAACGACGGCCTCACCACAACGCCGTTGAGGTCGTTCTCGGCGCACCTATCGAGGATCATCTTCTCGGCCAACCCCTTGGTTATCCCGTATATGCCCCCCGTGTTGGAGTAGGGGGCAGACTCGTCGGTGACCGCAGTCCTCTTCATGCCGGTGACGGCGTTGGTGCTCATATAGAGGAAGCGCCCCCTCTTGTTCCCGCCCGCCTCCTCCCAGGCGTTAAGAAGCGCTCTTGTGCCGTTAACGTTTACATCGTGAAACTCTTTTTTCGGGCCGTAGTCGCCCACCCGCGCCGCCAGGTGAAACAGGAAGTCCGCCCCGTCAACGCCCCTCCTCAGCGCTTCCCCCTTCGAGATGTCGCCGGCTATTATCTCGACCGTATCCTTAAAGAGCGCCTTTGCCTTTTCGGCGCTCCGGGCGAGGACGCGAACGGAGTGTCCTTCATCAATGAGCCTCCTTACAAGATATTGCCCGATAAATCCAGTCCCCCCCGTCACAAACGATATTTTACCCACAGTCCCGCTCCAATACTTGATTTTTAAGAAAAGTGCGCTTTTTTCCGACTTTTCTACCACTTTAGGGGTGCGATGTCAAACCTCATGACAGCATTTGATAAAAAAAACGCCTTACGACCGGCAAGTATCAACAATTCCCCCAATCGTGTCGGTTTAATTGGTATTTTATTGATTTTTCCCGAAATATATGATAACAGTGGTCAAAAATTATAAAAGAGAGTGGAAACAAACAAAAGGGAAGATATATGGAGAAGATAACGGGAAAGGCGGTCATCGCCCAGGGCGGCGGGCCGACTGCGGTGATCAACCAGTCTCTGGTGGGGGCGGTCCTCCAGGCGAGGAGGTATCCCCAGATCACGAACTTCTACGGCGCCGTCGGGGGAGTGGTGGGTCTGATGGAGGAGAACTTCGTCGACCTGACCCAGGCCTCGACCCACAACCTCGAGGTGGTGGCGGGAACCCCGGGAGCGGGGATCCTCTCCTCGAGACATAAGCCCACCGCCGAGGACTGCCTGAGAATATTCGAGGTACTGAAGGCGCACGGCATTCGATATTTCTTCTTCATCGGTGGAAACGACAGCGCCGAGACGTGCCGGATCGTAAACGAGAACGCCGAGCGGGCGGGCTACGAGCTTCGGGTGATCCACATACCCAAGACGATAGACAACGACATCCTCGTAACCGACCACTGCCCCGGGTACGGCTCCGCGGCGAAGTTCGTCGCCCAGGCATTCGCCGGCGTCAACATGGACAACATGAGCCTCCCCGGCGTCTACATCGGCGTGGTGATGGGAAGACACGCCGGTTTTTTGACGGCCGCCTCCATCTTCGCCAAGAAGTACGACGACGACGGTCCGCACCTCATATATCTGCCGGAGAGGCCCTTTTCCACCGACCTCTTCATTAAGGAGGTGGACGAGAAGATGACCTCCTACGGGAGGTGCGTCGTGGCGGTGTCTGAGGGGATAACCGGAAACGACGGAAAACCGATTATCGCATCCCTCGTGGACCAGGTGGAGAAAGACTCCCACGGAAACGTCCAGCTTTCGGGGCTGACGTCTCTCGGAGACGCCCTGGTGCAGCTGGTAAAGACGGAGCTAAAGGTAAAGCGCGTCAGGTCGGACACCTTCGGCTACCTCCAGCGCTCCTTTCTGGGCTGTGCGAGCAGCGTCGACGCCCAGGAGGCGAGGGAGGTGGGCGAGTGGGCGCTCCAGTTCGCCACGTGGAACGACATCGACGGCTCCGTGGTGATCGAGAGGGTGGGTGACTACGCCGTCAGGTACGGCCTTGTGGAGCTTCAGGAGGTAACCGGCGGCACAAAGGATATGCCGGACGAGTTTATCGAGGGAGACAGCATGGTCACCACGGAGTTCAAGAACTACGCCAGGCCCCTTCTGGGCCGCGTCCCGGATTACGAAAGGATCCACGCGCCCACGGTGGGGAGGATAATGAAGGACTGAGGAGAATCTAAGATTAAGCTTCTTCTTCACATATTGGGCTTTACGGTGGGATTTACCGTCTTTGTGCTCTCAATCCCCGTCGCGATCGTCTACCTTTCGGGAATTATCGACACAGCGCTCTCGCTCGGCCGCTTCGCCGACTCCACAGCACGCCTCTTTTTTGCGGTGCCGATTTTTGCAATCGGGATTTTCTACGCCCTCTGGTCGAACCTTTTCTTGCTGTTGAGGGGAAGGGGAGGGCCGGCGGACGGCTTCGGCGTCGCCGTAAGCCCGAGGACCGAAAGGCTCGTCACCACGGGCCCCTATAGGAACACGCGAAATCCTATGGTCTTCGGGGCGTTCTCCGCCTATTTCTCCATAGCTATCTACATCGGCTCGATAGGGGGGCTGATTCTCCTTGCCTGCTTTGCCGTCATAGTGCCCCTGTATCTCAAGAAGTTCGAGGAGATGAGGCTCGTCGCAGACTTCGGAAAGAATTACGAAGAGTACAGAAGGCGGGTCTCGATGATCGTCCCGTTCTTTAGAAAAAAAAGGAAAGAGAAGTCCCGATGAAACTCATATTTTCGCAGCCCGAAATATACGTCTGGCTCTTCGGCTTCCTCTTCAACTTCGTCTGGGAGATCTCCCACATGCCCTTCTACCAGGGCTTCTACAACTTCTACAACCCGGACAAATCGGTAACGAAGAGGTACTGGTTCGGCGATAACACCTTTGAGATGAGAAAGACCTTCGCCGGGGTGTTCTGGTTCGCGTCCTTTTTCGACGGTCTTTTGATTCTCTTCTACTACTGGCTGGTCTCCATCCTCTTTTTAGACAGGTACTGGATCATATCCGGGGGGGTGATAATCTTCGGCCAGGGGATATATCTCTCCCGATGGGCCGGTTACGCCGTCGCCACCCTCCTTGCCCTTATAGGCCAGTACGTCATCGAGATGATAGCCTTGAGAAAAGATTGGTGGGGCTACAGCGAAAAGATGCCGATGGTCTTCAAGCATATCGCCGTCTTGCCGATTCTCCAGATGGCCGCCCTTCCGGCGATCTCATATATCCTCACGAGGCTCGTCCTGCTGGGGATACACCCGATTTAGCGGGTCTCCATCTTCGGGGAGGGAAGTATATCCCGGCGGCTTTTATCGTCCGCATCGTTCCATTGATTGAACAGCCTTAAGCTTATGCCTTCTTCCGATACCATAATCTACATTTTAGACCTATCAGGGACTTTTGCGTTTGCCGTCAGCGGCGCCCTGGCCGCCTCGAAAAAGAGGTTCGACCTCTTCGGGATCCTCTTCATCGGCTTTATTACGGCCGTTGGCGGTGGAACCACAAGAGACGTGATCCTGGGGCTCACGCCGGTGTTCTGGATCAAGGATATCTCCTATCTGTTAGTCATCATTTCGGCCGTTGTGATAACGCTCGTATTTTCGAGGAGGGTCGCCGCACTGAATAAATCCCTCCTCTTTTTTGACGCCATCGGGATAGGTGTCTTTACACTGATAGGCGTTGAGAAATCGACCGCCCTCGAGATAGCACCGGTATTCGCCGTCATGATGGGGGTACTCACCGCGGTCATGGGGGGTGTCCTAAGGGACGTATTCGTCAACGAGATACCTCTTATATTTCACAAGGAGATATACGCCACAGCGTGCTTTATCGGGGGGATCATCTATTTCACCCTCGTCCACCTCGATATCGATAAAAACATCATATATCTCGTTACAATGTCTGTCATCATCGCACTGAGACTCTCTTCGATCTACTTCGGCTGGTCTCTTCCGAAGGCGGGGGATAAAAAGGTCGATGACTGAAGGAGAGGTAAGATCGAAGAGGTGGTTTGTCTATATCCTCAAGTGCTCCGACGGCACCCTCTACTGCGGGGTAACCACCGATCTTGAGAGGAGAGTCAACGAGCACAACAACGGAACTGCGTCCAGGTACACGAGGTCCAGAAGGCCGGTGACGCTTGAGGGATCCGCCGCCTTTCCCGACAGGGGGGCCGCCCAGAGGGTGGAGCACGCCGTAAAGAAGAGGCCTGCCGAGGAGAAGCTCCGGTTTTTGGAGGGGCTCGTGGAGGATTAACGGGAGAAAGTTGAAGACCCGAGCTATTTCCCGATTCCTTTTCTTGCAAACGATCCCGCTGAATCAAATGTCAAGATTCAAAATCGAATTACAGCTATTAAATATCGATAAGGTGCAAGTGATCAAGACGGCGGTAAAGGATAAATATCCATATTACAAAACTGTTTTCTTTAGAGATGGTCTGTTTGCTTTAAATATCAGACCCGACTGAATTACGAGATGACCTTTTTATCAATCACCCCACTGGAGTTTTGCTTAAAGCCTCTTCGTAAAAAAGCTTTCGGGATGACCGCAACCATCCCGGAGAGGGACGGATTGTCAATAAGACCCGTAATATGTGAAACTCAAGGATTTTCAGACACCCAATGATTTTTTTAACAGGCCGTTTCCCCTTTACCGTTAAACTATTCAATCGGCAGTACCTCGTGCCGGCAGCTCTCGTCCCCCATCGCCTTACATTTCGTCTCCACGCTCCTTTTTCCTTCCACCCCCGCCCACTTTGCAAGCCCATCGATAATGCAGTTAACGAAGGTACATACGGGTGCGTTATCGGTGATATTGAGACATGTGGTACACATCTTGTTATCAAATACTATGTTTCCATCCTCAATGGTCACCTCTCCCCTCTTTGATCCCATTATATATATCTCAAGCGCCTTTAAGAGCTTCTCCTCTTTCTTGAAATCGGCCAACGAGTCCAATATCCCCGATTTAATAATCTGCTTTGCCGTGGCGTCTCCCACCTGGCGTATTATTGCCTTGGAGCCCTTCAAACCTAAAAACAGCCTGAATGCTCGACGTTATGGCGGCGTACTCTTCATCGGTGAAATTTTCATCAAAGGAATAGTCCGGCTTGTTACCGATAAGTTTGGATATATTTCCGTAGTTCAGAAGTGCGTTCAATCCGTTTTCCCCTAAAACATCCTCGATTCCATCCAACATGATACGAACTACAACATTGGCTACAGTCTTACCGCTAATTTAACATCTCCTCAATATATTAAAATTTTAGTACAATAAACACCGAGAAGATATAAATGTCAAATATTATCATAAATATTATTATATACAAAGTATTTCTATGCGCATAATTAACTATCTTCTTTTATGTACGCTTTTTGTTTCGACTGAAACCAAATGCCCGAACCACCGTTGGGAACAGGGTGTTATTCCTAAAAGAAAAACAAACCATTGACAATATATAGCCGTGAATGAATGATTAGCGTATGTTTATATATAAGGCGCTACAATCAAATTAGCCTATCCCAAATTGGACTTGCCCCCAATAAACTTTACCCTCAATCAACTTTACCCCCAATCAGCCTGACCCCTAATCATCCTGACCCCGTTTGGCCCAGCCCCTTTTGAAATAGTCGGCGGCATCTACTTTTTAGGCAGAACCTCGTGACGGCAGCTGTCGTCTCCCATTGCCTTACATTTCGTCTCCACGGTGATCTTCCCCTCGATCCCGGCCCATATTATAAACTCGTCAATTATTCCGTTTACTATGGTACATACGGGAACATCGTCCCTTATATTGAGACAGGTTGTACACATATCGTTGTCGTATACTATGGTATCCCCCTCCATAAATGCCCTGCCCCTGCCGGAGGCCATCACGTAGATCTCCAGCGCCTTTAAGAGCTTCTCCTCCTTTTCAAACTCGGCAAGGGAGTCGAACACGCCAACGGCGATTACCCTTTTTGCCGTTGCGGTTCCCACCTGGCGCAGTATAGCCTTCGTCCCCTTTGCGCCCAGAATAGTGTGAAAACTGGAGGTAATCGCGCCGTACTCCTCGTCGGTGAAGTTCTTTTCCATATTGAATTCCGGCTTGTTGTCTATAAGATGGGACATCTTGCCGAAGTTCAAAAGAGCGTTCAAGCCGTTTTTCCCCAAGACATCCTCGGCTCCGTCAAGAATTACTCGTATGACGGAATTTGTTACTGTTTTTTCGGTCATTTTAATCTCCTGCTTTCAATTTCTTGACCATCCCTTAACTCCGAGATGCTCCAATCATTTGATATTTCCTGTTCTTAACGGCTGCCCTTTGAAATAAAATCACTCGACGGGCAATATCTCATAGCGACATGTATCGTCACCCTTTGCCTTGCACTTCGTCTCTATGGTCCTGACACCCGTCAACCCCGCCCACTTGATAAACTCATCGAAAATGCCGTTTATAGGCGTGCACACGGGACCTTTGTCTTTTACGTTCTGACATGCGGAACACTGGGGGTTGTCATATGTCAGTACCCCCTCGACCTCTTCAGCCTTTCCCCTGCCTGTTGCCATTGCGAATATCTCCATCATCTTAGAGAGCTTCTCTTTAGCGGGAAGGTCCTTCAGCGATTCAAATATCCCCTTTTCAATAATGAAAACCCCCGTTGTTTTCCCTACCAAACGAAACAGCGCCTTCCCACCCTGAGTGCCAACAACCTTATACAGATTAGAGGTCAATGCCCCATACTCGTCATCCGTGTAGTTTTTGTCGAAAGAATAGTCCGGTTTGTTTTCAAGGATATAGGTCAATCCGCCGTAATTAAGCACCGCCTTCAGGCCGTTCAATCCCATGACCTCTTCCGTGGCATCCATGATAAAACGAATTACCATATTGGAAACGGTTTTCTCCGCCATTTTTTTTCTCCCGTACCTAAACCTTTATCAAGTACTTCGGTTCCAAGATGTTTTTGTGTTCTAAATATCTCCGATTCTTGAAGGCTCCCTTCTAAAAAACTCACTCGACAGGCAATATCTCGTAACGACACGTATCGTCGCCCTTCGCCTTGCACTTCGTCTCTATGGTACTGACCCCCTCCAGACCCGCCCACTTGATAAACTCATCAAAGGCGCCGTTCAGACCGGTGCAGACTGAATTTTTATCCTCGATGTTCTTGCACGCCGTACACCCACTGTTATCGTAGGCAACCACATTACCCACCCTCTCCGCCCTTCCCCTTCCGGTGGCCATAGCAAACATCTCCAACATCTTAAATATCTTCTCTTCGGCAGGAAGGTCTTTAAATGAATCGAATATCCCCGTATCTATGGCGGATATCCCGGATTTTTTCCCTATGAGGCGAAACAGGGCCTTGCCGCCGTCGGTGCCAAGAATTTTATACCAGTTGGAGGTCAATGCCCCGTATTGATCATCCGTGTATTTTTTTTCGAGAGAGTAATCAGGCTTGTCTTCAAGGAGATACATCAAATTCCCGTAGTTCAGAAGCGCCTTAAGGCCGTTTTTCCCCATCACCTCTTCGGTGGCATCAAGGGCGAGACGCATTACCATGCAGGAAACTGTTTTCTCCATCGTCGATTCCAATTAGAAAGATCTGCAAGCAATCTATTACTCTATAAATATTATACAATTACAATGGCTGTTTTTTCAAGGAAAATCAAAGGTTTTACCGCAGACATTATAATTCACACGAATCCATCATGACTCGGGCCACCTTCCAAAGATATCCATTCGTCTAAAGGTCTGACAAGTCAATATCTCCGTCATTAATGCAATCAGCAAACCATCGAACTGAGATTCTACAACCAGGGGGCGGTCTTTTACTTAATATTCACACCATTTTAGTGAAAAGAAGAAAGTTCAGATAGTATTCTCCTGTTATATAAAATAGCAAATTTGATGCCAAAAGCCACAACAAAACAGAGAATTAACAAAAAACAGCCCTCAATAAAATCCAATTATTTCAACAGTTTAAAATTCACTAAACAAGTTCGAGAACATTTCAAAATTCTATTTGGCAATTATTTTTGAATTTTTTGCAGGAGCGCAAAAAAATTGGCTATTTCACATATTGTTCGTGATTGACAACCGAAAAAGAATTTTTTTGGTGAATCAAAGATTGGCGCTTTTCGTTAGGAATATAGAAAAATCCCTGTCTCCCTCGCCCGCGGGAAGACTCACAGCGGGCAATCAGATTCCACTAGCTGCAATCTCGGCGACCGCTGCGAACGACAATCTGAAAGGCATAAAAAAAGAAGAAGTCGATCCTGTTGAATAGACTTCCCTTACAAATCTATGTTATTGATCGAGAGCATCAAAAATCTTTTTTAATCCTCCCCGCGACTTCACCGGCTTTTTTCCTGCAGGATTCTATCCCGTTTAACGACAGGTACTTGTTTACACTGTCGACATTGGTAAAATCGGTCTTTGTAATATCGCCGCACCTCGTGCTTCCGAATCTCTCCTCAAACCAGACCGCCAGCCGGTTTCCGACGTTTATCGCCCTGTTGAACTTGTTGACATCGTCGGCCATTGCGTCTCCCCCCGTCATCATCTTTAACATCATTGACATGACCCTTATGTAGCTGTCTTCTATCTCGCCTATCTTTGCTCCCACGGCGAGAACGCCCGCGGTCAGGGCGCTGCATGTCTCTCCACTGAGCACTGTCCCCCCGATAAAACCCAGTGATCCCTTAAGGAGGATTTCGTTCACGTCGATTACTCCGCCCAACTCTTCAAGGACACTGTGGGCGCAGTGAAACTTCCGGTCCTGAAACGATCCCAGCAATCTTTCATAGGAATTCAAGGCTCCGGGGCCGATCTCAGATTTGAGCTCATCCAGATCCAATCCCATTACTTCGTCCGTAACAGTTCGGCCGCTGCAGATCGCCCTCAGGCAGGGAGAGATGCCTCCCTCTGGCGTCTGGATCTCCATGCAGAAAATCGTTCCGTGAAGGTCCCCAAAACGCTTTATACAGCCCTGTCCTCGGACAACGAGATCGAAGAGCCTCCCCCCCTCCCCCTCCGATCCGGACTTAAATCCGAGAAAATGATCGGCGATGTCACGCCTCCGCACTCCGCCCCTGTATTGCCTATCCCCCCGGGAAGCCCGGATGTAAGCCTCACCATATCCTCGTATTCCCCCTTCCGATCGACCAAGAGCGTATCCATTACCGAGGGCGCGCAGTGCCCCATCCTCAAGACCGTGAGGAGACACCTCCGGTCGGGCCTCTCCTTGATATCGATGGAGGCGCCGGGGTCCGTCACCGCCGCACCGGCCAGGGCCGACGGAATCCCCCCCGCGGCGACGAGGGCGGCCGAAAGCCTGCCGGCCCCCTTCAAGATATCCCTTCTTGTCAGACACGATTCAGATATCCTCTTCATCTTCTCCTCCTGTTAATTATTCAAAGATTTGTACGACTTTAAAAATCCCAATAATGGCCCAATAATGAATATGCTATTCTATTTTAACCCAAAAAAAATCAGCTCTTCAGCTTTACTATACCGAAGAAGTGATAATCGAGAAGCGTCTCGTAGGCGTCGTCGATATCCCCGCTGTCACTGTAAAGCTTGAGTATCTCCACGACCGCGTTGTAAAGGTTAGAATAAAATATCTTGAGGAGATCTCTCCTCACCCCGCCCAAGGCTATCGTCCTCTTATCCTTCATGGTATCGATATATTGAAGGGCCGTCTCGGTTATGAACTCCACCATCTCCTCCCTAAAGTTGTCGTATCTCGTCCCCTCGTTTTTATCCATCACAACTATCGTCTTGAGCCTGTTTTTTGAAAAGAAATCCTTGAGGGCGGCGTCCCTCACGTTCATGGGGTCATAGTCCCTCATCTCCCCGAGCTCCATGCCGTCGGCCGTCTTCATCTTCGCCCTTAACAGGGACTTCAGCTCTTCGATGAAGTCGGGCGTGATCAACGAATAGAAGAGGTCTTCCTTTCCCCTGTAGTATCGATAGATATTGCCCACCGAGATCCCCGCCTCAGCCGCAATATCCGCCATGGTGGCGCCCACAAAGCCCTTTTTGCTGAAGACTTCAAGGGCGGCGGCGGCGATACTCTCTCTGATCTCGTCTTTTAGAGTCTGAACCATTCTCCCTCCTAATAGTGAATATATTATTCGCTATTTGAGCGCTTGTCAAGGATTTTTTTTGATGCTTTTTTAATATTAGAGTCAAATCTTTAAAAGAAAGGTGGAGCGACGGGCCGATTTCTTGACAAACCCTTGACAAGCTCTTGAAAGATACAGCGGTGTGATGGTAAAATAGACCTGTTTTCAACCGCTCGGTGGGGGTGAGTCGTGAATGAAAAGGAGAAGATAATCAAAAAGATCGAGGGACTGAGGGCGGAGCTTGAAGCCCTCAAGGCGTCACTCCCCGCCCACTCCATAAGGCCCCACCAGCTGATGAGGATAGAGGAGATCGAGGAGGAGATAGAGACGATGGAGGAGGAGCTTGAGAGGTTCGAGAAAGGGGAGAAACCCGATCCATAGTCGATTTACTAAAGTCCCGCCGCCCCGGTTATTGTCCCCCGGTCTAAAATTCCAAATATGCAGAGGGGCGTTTAAAGCAAAATTTGGCCTGCAATCTCAATTACCGGCCGGTGAAAAACAACGCCGCTTTATAAAATCAACCGCCGTAATCGAGGAGCCCGGTGTGCATGATAAGCTTCCAGCCGTCCTTCGTCTTCGTGTAAACCTTACAGCTTCTCCCCAACCAGTGCATCTCCTCCTTCGTGACCTTGTGGCGCCACAGTGTATCGACGTCGACCACGGCAAATCCTCCGTCCCCCTCCTCTGAAATCTCGATACGAAGCGTCTTGCGCTCGTTGTGGACAAGGTCATAATTGTCGAACAGATCCTGCCAACCCTTCCGCCACCTTTTGCGGTCATACTTGCCCTGTATCAGCACCCAGGTCATCGGGTCGTGGGAGCGGCTGTCCGGCGGCCACGGCCAGACCATGTCCGGGTGTAATATGGAGACCAGCAACTCAGCGTCTTTCCTGTCCCAGGCCTCGGTTTCCCGATCAACCATCGCCTGAATATCATCGAGAATTTTCGTTCTGCTATCTTTTTTCATAGGATGTCTTTTCACCATTTCAAGGCTTTTAGGAAATCCTTCCTTTACCCGGGCCGGCAAAATTGGCGGCTTTTTTCTCCATCGATCTCACCTGAAAATCGTTCTTTTAAAAAACCTAACAGCCCCTGGAGTAAAACAGACGTTTGTTTTTCCGGTTTTTGAGTAGGCTCGAACCCATACGGACCCCACAACCTTCTGCTCCCTGAATTCACATGGGCCCGGAGATAATATTTCAACCTTAAACCACAGCTCTCGGTCCACGTACTTCGAGTCGAGGACATTGACATCGTTATCCGGTAAAGTGAAATATTTGTAAGATGCGTCGCCGCTCGACTCAACCCATATCCTTCCATCCCGATCATCCTTGAAATTAACCAAAGCATTTAGAGTAATTGAAGATTGACTAAATCCCGTCAAAGTATATATGTATATCCCTTTAGGAATATATTTTATTCAAC
>CAZIWT010000013.1:0-42127 GCA_964542895.1 uncultured Thermodesulfobacteriota bacterium | reverse complement strand
CAGGGAATATCTCCGTCGATATGAAGGATGGGTTCCTGTCTGAGGTGGTCGACGAGATTTATCTCATGTACAACAGGTTCGTCTCCGCAATAAGCCAGGAGATAGTCTTCGATCGTCTCCTCCCCATAGTCCCCCTCAAGGTGCCGGACGGTGAGATGGCCCTAGAACATATCTTCGAGCCATCAGAATCGGAGATACTGGACGACATCCTGGTCAAAAATATCGCGATACAGGTCTTCAGATCGCTTCTGGAATCGGAGGCCTCGGAGCTGGGGGCAAGGATGACCGCCATGGACAGCGCCACGTCCAACGCCGAGGAGATGATAGAAAAGCTGACCATGCAGTACAATCGCGCCCGTCAGGAGACCATCACCAGAGAGCTTATAGAGATTGTCGGGGGGGCAGAGGCGCTGTAAACAGTGAGCTCATATTGACGGGGGGGTTGGGAAGCTTTTATTTATTTTAGCTTTAGCGATTGCGGAGAGACGGGAGGGGCAGGAGAAACCGTTTTTTAGCCACATTCGATAAGTACGGGGGAAGGCGGTTTTTATTGGACCAATGAGGAAAACCGAAAACATTTTTTTATTTTAGGATTCTTTTTTGTATTTCAGAAGCAGAGGAGCCGTTTCCCTACACAATAAATATCTCGATGTTCTTCTGGTATTTGTAATTCGGCGGCTTTTTCAGATTTTTTCACATTCAAGTTACGATGTCTAAGGAGGTCGTTGTTTAGAGATGAACGAAGGTAAAATTATTCAGGTTATCGGTCCTGTTGTGGATGTCTTCTTCCCGGATAAGCTTCCGGAGATATATACCGCCATCAGGCTGACCAATCCCTCCATCGACGACAGGGAGGGGAATCTGGTGGTCGAGGTTTCCCAGCACCTGGGCGACAACGTCGTACGCTGTATAGCGATGGACAGCACGGAGGGCCTGGTCAGGGGAATGGTCGGTGTCGATACCGGGGAGCACATAACGGTTCCCGTCGGAGAGGGCACTCTGGGCAGGATCATGAATGTTATCGGAGATCCGGTGGATGAGCTCGGCCCCATCGAGACTAAAGATCGTTGGCCCATCCACCGTCCAACCCCGGAATTCGTCGAACAGGACGTCTCCGTTGAAGCCTTCGAGACGGGAATCAAGGTGGTCGACCTTTTGGCTCCGTATCCGATGGGGGGAAAGGTCGGGCTCTTCGGGGGCGCCGGCGTGGGGAAAACAGTCTTCATCATGGAGCTTATCCACAACATCGCCGTCCACCACGGCGGATTCTCCATATTCGCGGGGGTAGGCGAGAGGACAAGGGAGGGTAACGACCTCTGGCTGGAGATGAAGGAGAGCAAGGTAATCGACAAGACGGCGCTGGTCTACGGTCAGATGAACGAGCCCCCGGGAGCGAGGGCGAGGGTCGCCCTCTCCGCGCTCACCGTCTCCGAGTACTTCAGGGACGTGGAGGGGCAGGACGTCCTCCTCTTCATCGACAACATCTTCAGGTTCACCCAGGCGGGAAGCGAGGTCTCGGCACTGCTGGGCCGAATGCCCTCCGCCGTCGGCTATCAGCCGACCCTCGCAACGGAGATGGGTGAGCTTCAGGAGAGGATCACCTCCACCAGCAAGGGCTCCATCACCTCGGTGCAGGCTATTTACGTCCCCGCGGACGACCTTACCGACCCGGCGCCCGCAACTACGTTCGCCCACCTCGACGCCACGACGGTCCTCTCGAGGCAGATATCGGAGCTCGGTATCTACCCCGCGGTCGACCCCCTCGACTCTACGTCGAGGATCCTGGACCCCCAGGTTGTGGGCGAGGAGCACTATAAGGTAACCAGGGACGTCCAGCTCGTCCTCCAGAAGTATAAAGACCTCCAGGACATCATCGCCATCCTCGGAATGGACGAGCTCTCCGAAGACGATAAGCTCATCGTCTCCAGGGCCAGAAAGATTCAGAGGTTCCTCTCCCAGCCGTTTTTCGTCGCCGAGGAGTTTACGGGAACCCCGGGAAAATACGTCCCCCTCGATGAGACGATCCGGGGATTCAAGGAGGTCGTCGAAGGAAAGCACGACGATATCCCGGAGCAGGCTTTCTACATGGTCGGCGGGATAGAAGAGGTGATCGAGAGGGCCAAGTCTCTCTCCGGGTAATTTCCGCCCCTTCGAGAGGGCGAACGACACTCCGGCGGACGAAAGATTTTAGAGAGGCACCCAGAGATACAAAAATATCCGGGTCTCTCTATCGAAACGGAGCTTTTTGACCAAGAGGTGGATTTTTAATCCTAAATCGGAAGAACTGAAGAGATGGCAATTCAACTCGAAATAATAACGCCGGACAAGATCGTCGCCAGCGAGGAGGCGGAAAAGATAGTTTGCCCCGGGATCGAGGGGGAGTTCGGCGTACTTCCGGGGCACGTCCCCTTAATGACGAAGCTCAAGACCGGCGAGATGAGCTACTACGGCACCGAAAGCAAAAGAGATCACTATCTTGTGGTCACCACAGGGTACGTCGAGGTAACGAAAAACAAGGTCACAATCCTCGCCGATTGGTGTATAAGGTCGAGAGATATTGACAAGGTTCAGGCAGAAATCGACCTCAACAAAGCGGAGGAGGTACTAAAGACGGCCGAAAAGGACTCCGAGGAGTATCTGAAGGCGAAGGACGACCAGCTCCTTGCAAAGACAATCTTAAAGCTCTGGGAGAAGATAGGGTAGGGGGTGAATCCCGGCCGACAGACGAAAGGAGGGGGGGAAGGGGGAAAAATTTGGGGAGTGCTGTTTATGCAGGGGATGTCTTGGGGCATTCCCGTTTTTCATATGGCGATATGGGAATTACATCAATCACCCGATCCGCCGTCCTTAAAAATTAGACCCGACTCTCGATACAGGCCCCTCCACCAACGCTGCCCCTTCAAAAATTACTATATCATCCGACAGGTAATGAAAGAGACCTTCAGCGCCGCCGCTGAGAGGGCCACCATTTTGGATTCAATGTATTTCCCACATTGAAGTTTTCTTTAGGTTATCCCGTCCTCTAAATGCCCGATCACCGCTTAACTCTTTTTAGGGTAAGACACCATTCTACTGCCTAAATACAACGACCTTTCATAACCAATGACGTTCGGCCGTCCCCCCTAATTTAATGGGAATCCTCTCCCCGATTAAAAGACATCCCGATCCAGGCTCCTGTACTGGACCGCCTCGGCCAGGTGGGAGGGCGTTATATCCTCATCGCCGCCGAGGTCCGCTATGGTCCTCGACACCTTTATAATCCTCGTATACGCCCTGGCGGAGAGGTTGAGTTTATTCATAACCCTCTCGAGGAAATTCCTGCACTCCGAAGACAACGGCGCGAATATCTCCAGGTCCTTCTGGGGCATGTCGGAGTTGAAGAAGTAGGGACGGTCTTTGAACCTCTCGTACTCTATCTTGCGAACGGCGTTTATCCTGTTTCTGATCGACGCCGAATTCTCAGACGGCCTCTCCGCAAGCTCCCTGTACTTCACCGCCGGAACCTCGATGTGGATGTCGATCCTGTCCATTAGGGGCCCCGATATCCTCTGCCTGTACTGCCTGACACGGTTAAGGTTGCAGGTGCACTCGTTGTTTCTGTCCCCGAAATAACCGCAGGGGCAGGGATTCATCGCGGCGATAAACATGAACCTGGACGGATACGTTATGCTCGTCAGGGCCCTTGATATCGTGACTTTTCCGTCCTCGAGAGGCTGCCGCAGCACCTCCAGGGCGTTCTTCTTGAACTCCGGTATCTCGTCCAGGAAGAGCACGCCGTTGTGGGCAAGGCTCACCTCGCCCGGATTCGGGATATTCCCCCCGCCTATGAGCCCCACGTCCGATATGGTGTGGTGGGGAGACCTGAAGGGCCTCGTGGCAACGATGGGCCTTCCGTCCATCTTTCCCGCTATGCTGTGGATCTTTGTGGTCTCCAGCGACTCCTCGAAGCTCATCTCCGGCAGGACACTCGACACCCTCCGGGCGAGCATACTCTTCCCCGCCCCGGGCGGGCCTATCATAATGAGATTGTGTCCGCCGGCGGAGGCGACTTCCAAGGCCCTCTTTGCGTGGCTCTGGCCCCTTACCTCCGAGAAATCGACTTCGTAGGCCTTGTTCTCGTTGAAGATCTCTTCCCGATCCACCCTCTTGGGTGGTATCGTTAGCTCCCCCCTGAAAAAGTCCACCCCCTCCTTGAGATTCATTATCGGTATTACGTCGATACCCTCCACGAAGGCCGCCTCCCCGGCATTATCGGCGGCGACCATAATGCCGGAAAATCCCCCGTCCCTCGCCGCCAGCGCCATCGGCAGGATGCCTTTTATCGACTTGAGGCCTCCGTCGAGGGAGAGCTCGCCGACGAGGATATATTTGAGGGGAGCCTCCTTCGGAATCTTCCCCGACGCCGCGAGGATGGCGACCGCCATCGGCAGGTCAAACGCCGACCCTTCCTTTTTGATGTAGGCTGGGGCGAGATTTACGGTAATCTTCTTTTGTGGGAAATCGAATCCGGAGTTTTTTACGGCGGCCTTGATCCTGTCCTTGCTCTCCTTCACGGCGGCATCCGGAAGCCCCACGGTGGAAAAGAGGGGCAGGCCGCCGGCAAGATCGACCTCTACATCTACGATGTAGGCGTCAATCCCCAAGACAGCGCTGCTCTTTACGAGAGAAAGCATGAGTGTGGGTTAAAAATTTCCCGCCATGTGAAGAAAGGCCTTGATCTTTTCGTTGGTCTCCCTCAGACGGGCGGAAAATGTTCTCACAAAGGACCAGAGGATTTTATACGCTATGTCCTTGTCGAAAAAGAGGAGGTCGTCGAAGTCCTTCTTGGAGATTACGAGAAACTCGGTATCTTCATGGACTATCAGATCGGCGGACCTCGGGGCGTCGTCTATAAGGGCCATCTCACCGAAGTATTCCCCCTTTTCGAGGATGGTCAACGCCTCCTCTCCGGCCCCACCGATAGACTGGCTCACCCTGACGGAGCCGCTGCGGATGATATAGAATTTGTCCCCCTTGTCCCCCTCTTTAAACAGGGCATGGTCCTTTGGAAATTTCTCCTCCGATACTATCCCCGCAACCTTTGCGAGCTCCTCGTCGTTCAGGTCTTCAAACAGATAAATACTCTTGAGAATTTCCGGTTCCATTCAAACACCTCATAATTACCAACAACATATATCAGAGATGGGCCTCTAATTCAATCTAAAAAACGGCTTTGGCACAAAAAATGGGGCCGGGGGGGAGGAAAAAATGGCTTTACACCAACTTTTCTCTTTGTTATATTTACTCCATGGAACCGATGGAGCAAATCAAGCTCTTGGAGGCAAAGCTGTCCGATCTCAAGGCGGAATACGACAAGTACTTTTCCGGCGTTGAGAGGATCGAGCCCACCAAGCTGAAGGGAGAGGTGCAGAGAATCGTCCGGCGACTGAGTACCCTCTATGTCAACAACACCGCAATTCGGTTCAGAAAAGACAACGTGATCGCCCAATACAACTCCTACAACCAGTACTGGAACAGGATCTTAAGACAGATAGAGGAGGGGACCTACGTTCGGGACGTCTTCAAGGCGGACTACAGGGACAGGATAAAATCTACTAACTCCCATACCGGCCGCCCCCCCTCCCAGGGCGGAGGGATGCCGGCAGGAAAAGCGGCACAACCGTCCGGGTCGGGATCAAGGGAGTTTGAGGGTGTATTTGAAAACCTCCTGAAGACGAAAGAGAGGCTCGGCGAGTCCACCGCGGACATCGACTACGACGTCCTCTCTTCAAACCTGAAGAAGCAGTCGGACGCGATCAAGAAGAGGTACAAGGTCTCCCGCGTCGACTTTGCCGTGGAGGAAAAAGACGGCAAGGCGATTATAAAGGCGCTTCCCAAAAAATAATATTCCCCCCTCCCCCCCTTCCTCTCTTCTACTACGGCCATTTTAAACCGCGGCTGTTTCTGAACTTCAGCGGCGGTTCCCCAATCCGCCAACGACCTGAAACCGCCCCGTTTCGGCTTAAAACAATTCTCTCCCCGACCTCATCCCGCGGTTAACCGCCCCCCCTACATCGACCAACCCAAAGACCCACCGGCCTTTATGTCCCTCAACTGCATAGAAAAGCGTGAAATCTATCTCCCTTCACTCCCACGCAAACCGAGAAATACGGTACCCTGCTTATACTCATTTTTAATTCCCCGCCGTCACCTGAAACCGAAATCCCAAGAAATATCGAATAGCCGTCCCCCCTCCCACAACAGCACCTTTAGTAACCGTTACCTTCACAGAAATAAACGTTCTTTGCCCGCTATAACCAATAAAGCGATCCGACACTACGGACAATCCCTCTCAAGTCTTCCGTTTTGCAATCACAGATTTGCCCCGACCCTTAAGACAGGTGAATCTTCCTTCCCTTCCAGAGGATCCCCTGCTTGCTCATCACGACCAGCATCGCCCTGATAAACATCCCGACCCAGATGAGGGCCCCAAGGGGTAGAAATATGGCCTCGCCGAAGGTCAGGCCGAAGCTGCCCACGGCGGTTAAAAACATGATGATTCCGAACAGTATTTGGACAATCGGCGCGATAAGCTGGGGCCCGGCAAATTCCGCGGTGAAGGGGAGGGCCAGAATCTTAATCGCCGGAAAGACGAAAAGGGAGAAATATAGGACGGCCAGGAGCATCGACCCGATGAGCGTCCTGTTCGCCATCGAGTAGAGGTATCTGGTAAGCCCCTCCCAGAGATCGGGGGGCTTTCCGTGAACCTTCGCCTTAGCCAGGGACGCCCCGGACAGGAGGCGTATCTTCCCCCCTTTTTTCTTCATAGCCCTGGCCAGCGCCACCCCCTCCCTTATGCTCTCGCTTCCGGAGCTGTGCCCCCCTATCCTCTTGTAGGCCCCCCGCTCGATCATCATGCACTGTCCGTGGGCGTAGGCGGCCAACGGCTCCCAGGGCCAGTCCATGGCGTAGGATGGAAACAACAGAAAGAGGTGAAAATATTTAAAGGGCGCCAAAATACCCTCGATAAATCCTTCCTTGATCTGAAAGGGGATCATGGAGACTATGCCCGCGCCCCTCTTCTTCGCCGCGGATACCATCATTGTCAGCGCCTTTCTGTTCAAGACAACGTCCGCGTCCATAAAGAGGAGATACTTCCCGCGGGAGGCCTGGGCGGCCTGAAAGGAGGCGTAGGGCTTTCCAATCCAGTGGGGGGCGATCTCCCTCCCCCGCGCCAGCCTGATTCGGTCGTTGTTTGAGGCTATCTCGTTTGCCACCTGAAGGGTGCTGTCGGTGGAGGAGTCGTCCACAACGATTACCTCGAACCGGGGGTGGTCCTGGGCCGCCAGGGCGTTGAGACACGCCTTGATGTTCTTGGCCTCGTTCCTCGTCGGAATAAGGACCGAAACCGAGGGCAGGGCGTCCCTCACGAGGGTCTCCGTGGGCTCCTTTATCCTGAGCTTATTCATTATCACGTTTACGAAGAGCAATACGGTCAAGATAAAAAGCAATAAGTCGAAAAATGATACATATTCCATCTTAATCCCCAGAATTTCCCTATTCGATGATTTTCCTTAATAATAACCCAAAGAACCGTTTTCGGTCAACTCTTTTTAGCCTGAAAAAAATAGGCGTTGAAACATTGTAACGACCCCGGCGATATCGACGGCGTACTGCAGAACGCCCCGGAAAGGAGACGATCGCATCTAACATGAATCCGAAGCGAAGGCACCGGTTCTCGGCCGATATGTCGTCCTTTTCCTTGATATGCTTTTTGGAGAGGTTGCCCGCCCCTACAGTTCAGCTGGTATATCATAATATTAGGGATATTCGGCATAAAAAGGCCTTATAGATGCCGCGAAATTTATGGCATTATTGAAAATTTTCTTTTTCAAGCTAGAAATAATCCACTCTTTTCCCCTTATTTGGTTGATAATATAAATGAAATGCTATATACTGGTAAAATTATAATGAAAATCTAAACAGATTTCATTTGTGACATCCAGCACAGACCGAACGGCCCGATTGGATTTATAAAAGGATATAACAGAAAGGTGGGTCGGCATTTTTGTGGGGTCGACAGTTTCTACAAATCTATCGGGACTCGACGCCACGCTTGGACTTGTGATGGATGCGGGAACATTTTTGGCTTTGACCGAAATCAGGGGGATAGACAGGATATGAAAGCATTAAGCGCCGCAGGTCTCTTCAAGGACTACCCAAGGGTAAGGGCGTTGTCGAATCTGGACCTTCAAGTTGAAGAGGGAGAGATATTCGGATTTCTCGGGCCGAACGGGGCCGGCAAGACCACGTTTGTCAAGATACTTTTGGGTCTTGTATTCCCCACCTCCGGGGATGTCTCCGTTTTCGGTCTCCCCGTCGGAGGTAAAGAGATGAGGAGGAAGATCGGGTACCTTCCGGAGAACATGAGGCTTCACGGCTTCCTGAAGGGGCACGAGTTTCTCGACCTCGCGGGGAGGCTTTACGGACTGCCGTCGTCCGAGCGGAAGGCGGAGATAGAGAGATATCTCGATATCATGGGCCTTACCGAGGCCGCCGGGAGGCCGCTCAGGGAGTACTCCAAGGGGATGCTCCAGCGGATAGGAATAGCCCAGGCCCTCATCCACAACCCGGAGCTGCTCCTTTTGGACGAGCCCACCTCCGGTCTCGACCCCATCGGGACGAAAGAGGTGAGGGATATAATATTGGAGGAGAAGAAAAAGGGCAAGACCGTATTTATAAACTCCCACCTGCTGTCCGAGATCGAGCGAACCTGCGACAGGGTGGCGATCCTGAACAAGGGAAAGCTGGTCAAGACAGGAAATTTGGGCGAGCTCTCCGAAAACGTCCCCACTATCCTGGTCGAAGTGGAAGAGGAATCGCAAAAACTCATGAAGGGATTGGCAAAAGTATCAAAGGTCGTATGGGTCAAAGACAACAAATACCACCTGACCCCCAAGGACAAAAACACCAAGGCGGCGATCCCCGAGATAATCGTCAAGGCGGACGCCAGGTTGGTCACCATCACGGAGGAGAAGGAGTCTCTGGAGGATATATTCTATCGTGTCGTTAAAGAGGAGGAGGGAAATTGAAACAGACATCGGCTACTATAGGCAATGAAACAAAGGAAGGATTGAGAGACAAGTTGTTCCATATCCTCCTCGTCGTCGCCCTCTTCTTGAAACAAATATTGGCTGTCGCGGGCAATACAATAAAGGAAGGATTAAGAAACAAGCTTTTTTACATCCTCCTCGGTGTCGCGCTCCTGTTCCTCCTGTTGGCCCGGGGATGTATGTCGGGGGATATGCAGATCCAGTCGAGGCAGCTCACCCCTGACGAGGTTGCGGCCTTTGGAACCACAATAGGTTTTCACGTTATCATCTTCTGGGGACTTACCCTGGCGGGGCTTCTCTCTATGGGGGCGCTTCTGGGGGATATCGAGACTGGCGTAATCACGGTCTTCATCTCGAAGCCGATCTCACGTTTCCAGTATCTGGTGGGGAAATTTGTGGGGATATCGGCCGTGGTCCTCCTCAACATCGCCATACTGGGGGCGGGGTTCTTTCTTCTGGCATACCTGAAGGCGGGGACCTGGCCCTTTGAGCTTTTTATCGCCCTTGGGGTCTTTACGCTGAACGTCTTCATGTTGATCTCCTTTATCTTCCTCGTCTCCCTTGCAACGGCCAGGATTATCGCCATGGTGTTCGGGATCGTGGGATACATCTTCAGCGTAGGGATCGACATCCCCTTCTACTTTGACGCCATCAGAAAAGGCATGGAGGAATCGGGGTCGGTGGTCACATTGACAATTTTCAAGGTCCTCTACTTCGCCTTTCCCCAGTGGGGCTCGACGCAGTTTTACGCCGCTTCCTTCGTAAGCGACTTATTCGGAAATTCCGTAATGTCATTCTGGCCGGCGATTCACACCCTTGTATACACCATTTTATTCTGGCTCCTTATGGTCCTCTTCTTCATGAGAAAGGAATTTTGATTTTAAATCTAACATCGAGGTACAATAAGGCTCAAGTAGAGGGTTAAATCAATACCGTCACTTCCTTTTTGAGGAGATTGAAAAACCTGTTTCTTTTTGGCGTCTTGGGAGCCTTTTGGCCCGATCGGCATTAAAGGGGAAGGCTTTAGATTATAAAAAAACTTGTAGGCAACAAGACCTCAACGGGATTTGACATATAGCCGTATGTTATTATATATATTTTGTAATCGATTTTACAAATAGGCCATGTCAACGCAAGAAACGACTTTTAGGGGAAACCTCAAAGACATCCCCTTCCCGAAGCTCCTTTCGGAGATTTACGGAATGGGCATCAGCGGTAACCTCACCCTGAGCAGGGGCAAGGTTAAGAAGGATATCTACGTCAGTCACGGGATGCCCTTAAAAGTCGGCTCCAACCTCCTGCAGGAAGTCCTCGGCAGATATCTCGTCAAGGTCGGCAAGATCACCGAAGAACAATATCAGAGGACCTTGAAGATCGCCTTTGAAAACAAGACGATGCACGGCTCCGTTATGTTGAAAAATTCCCTCCTAACGGATTCAGAGCTCAGGAAATATCTAAAAAACCAATCTCTATACAAGCTTCTAAACCTCTTCAAATGGATTGACGGAGACTATTCCTTTGTGAAGAGGGATTTGGCCCCAAAGGGCGGCGACCTCGATGGAATCTCCATGCCGGCGATTATTATAAGGGGAATAAAGTGGGGTTATTCCCTCGACAGGATTATAAAGGCGATGGGGCCCTACAATAACTACTACCTGTACCCAGGCGAAAGCAAACTCTTTTCTAAAAACACGATGGCTTTAAACTCCCAAGAGGAGTGGTTGATAAACATGGTCGACGGCACCCGCACGGTAAAAGAGACCATTCAGATGTCCCCCTTGGAGTTCATCGAATCAAACAAGCTGCTCTACGCATCGATAATAATGCATATACTCGACGTAAAGGATTGTCCGTCGTCCTCCCCTTTGTGCTTTGAGGAGGCGGAAAAACAGGACGAGCTCTCTACGAAGATCCTCAAGGTGTACCAGAAGATGGCGAGCCAAAACCATTTCGAGGTCCTTGGCGTCGATCAGAACGCCCCCCTCCCCGATATAAAAAAGGCTTATCTTCAACTCGCAAAGAAGTATCACCCCGATTCGATCCCCCAGGATGTGCTGCCGATGGTGGAGAAAACGGCAAACAGGATCTTCGACACCGTAAACAAGGCGTACCGGGTCCTCTCAAACGAAGAGGAGAGAAATCAATACATCCGTTCCATGTCCGCCCCCGAGGAGAACATGACCGAATCGAAGCTTCAGGACGTCACAAACGCGGAGCTCCAGTTTCAAAAAGGGAAGATATATCTGAAAAAGAAGGACTTTCGCAACGCCAAAGAGGCCTTTAAGTGGTCCGTTAAGCTCGTGCCGGACGAGGGGGAGTATCTGGCGTACCTCGGCTGGGTACTGTTCCTCTCTGCGGAAAACAAAAAGGGCGGGGATGCGGTCAAGGCGATTACATACATAAAAAAGGCCTCTGCGTTGAATCCCTCTATTGAAAGCCCCTTCATTTTTTTGGGGATGATTTATAAAGTGCAGAATCTGAAGGACGTGGCGATGCTTCAATTTAAAAAGGCCCTGGAGATAAATCCCGACTCCGTTGAGGCACAGCGGGAGTTAAAGGCTTTAAGCGGCATGAAATCGAGAGAAGTGAATAAGGGATTATTCGGCAAAAGGAAAGAATAAGGGAGTATTATATGGTTGAAAAAGTTTCAAAAATATGGATGGACGGCAAGCTCATACCGTGGGATGAGGCCAACGTCCATATCCTAACCCACACACTACATTACGGCCTCGGCGTTTTCGAGGGCATCCGCTGTTACAAGTGCAGCGACGGGAGATCTGCCGTCTTCAGGTTGAGGGAGCACGTGGAGCGGCTATTCGGATCGGCCAAGATCACTTTCATAGACATCCCGTACTCCGTGGACGATATCGCCGAAGCCATTATCGAGACGCTCAAGGTAAACAACATGGAAGAGGGTTACATAAGGCCCATCGTCTTTATAGGTGACGGTGCCATGGGCGTTCATCCGCAAAGTAATCCCATCAGGACCGCTATAGTGGTCTGGAAGTGGGGCGCCTATCTGGGTGACGACGGCCTCACGAAGGGGATCAGGGTAAAGACCTCATCTTTCAGCAGACACCACGTAAACACGAGCATGACGAAATCGAAGACCTGCGGTTACTACGTCAACTCCATACTCGCGAAGCTCGAGGTAACAAGGGCCGGTTACGACGAGGCATTAATGCTCGACACGGACGGGTATGTCTCCGAGGGGAGCGGTGAAAATATCTTTATCGTAAAGGATAACAAGATAAAGACAACTCCTTTAACATCCGTCTTGAACGGTATAACGAGAGACGCCATCATTAAATTGGCCAAAGACTTAGGGTATACCGTTTCGGAAGAGAGGTTTACCAGAGACGAGGTCTATACCGCGGACGAGGCCTTTTTTACAGGAACGGCGGCGGAGGTAACCCCGATCAGGGAGATCGACGACAGGGCTATCGGAAACGGAGCCGCCGGCTCGATAACCAAGAAGCTCCAAAAAGCCTTTTTCGATTCGGTAAAGGGAGACAACAAGAAATACGAAAGCTGGCTCACTTACCTATAATCCTTTAAAATACGGGCCTAGAGGAAGAGCGTTACATATTGCATATTGATATTGCATATTAATATCGGCCTTGTAAGTTTTATTGGCATTTTTATCTACCCGTACGGGATACTCTGTCCTTGAAGTCGTGTTTAATAGAAGATGTTTTGACTTATCTTCAGGGGGCGACTTAACGCCCCATTTTTATTGACGAGAGACAAGATGACTTTGGAGGAGATCCGTTTCGGCCCCGTACTGTTGATTCCGGGAGACAACTCGGGGAGATATCCCTTCTGCCACTCCCTCTATATAGAAGGGAAAACGAGGGTGATAATCGATCCGGCGTCCAACCGGGAGCACCTGACCGAAATAAAAAACGGCCCCGGCGTTGACCAGGTCTGGCTCACCCACTACCACGAGGACCACTTCACCCACCTGGATCTCTTCTCCGACACCGAGCTTTGGATGTCCGATTTGGACGCCCCCGCCATGGAGGAGATGGAAAAACTCCTCTATTTCTACGAGCTTGACGAAAGCGACACACACGATCTCTGGGTAAATTACTTGGTCGACTTTTTCAACTACGCTCCCCGCAAGGTGGAGGGCCGATTCGAGGAGGGAGATGACGTAGAGATCGACCTCGGAGGCGTTGTGGTCAAGGTCATACCGACCCCCGGCCACACCGCCGGAAATGTATCGTTTTTCTTAGAGGATCCGGGCCTACTCTTCATCGGCGATTACGATCTTCAGAAGTTCGGCCCCTGGTACGGCGACAGGTACTCGAGCATCGAGGAGACGATAGAGTCCGTCAACAAGCTCAGGGAGATCCCGGCCAAGGTGTGGATTCCCTCCCACGGCAAGGATATCTATGATTCCGATCCGGGGGATCTCTGGGACAGGTACCTGTCTGTTATCGACACGAGGGAGGCAAAACTTCTCGATTTATTGTCCGAGCCGCGCACCATGCAGGAGATAGTGGACGCAAGGATCGTCTATAAAAAGTCGTTGGAGCCGAAGCTCTTCTTCGACTTCGGGGAGTGGGCCCTGATAAAGAAACACCTTGAAGGGCTAATAAAGAGTGGGGCAGTAAAAGAAGAGGGGGACCGCTTCGTGAGGGTTTGAGGGGTCTTAATAGCCTTTCGCCCTTCCCCCCTTGTTTAAACGAGATACTTAAAATTCTGATTGCCGTTGAAACTCATGTCTTTCCGGCTTTATTCTCCCCCCTCTCCCCCTCCCTCTGCGATTTCAGTTCAGCCGATTTGAGCCTCCAACTCTATCGAAAACCAATGTTGGCAATATTCAGCTAAAAAACCAACCAAGTCTTCGCCGCATTTCATATTGGCACGACCTTAATACGAGAGCAGTTCCACTCCTTTTCACTATTCAGCCGCCTCAAGATACATTTGACCCCCGGTTGCCCGTGGAATGCGGCTTATGATCATACGTAGTCGAAGACCTTGTTTATCGCCTCTTGAACCTTTTCGCCGTTCGGGCCGCCCGCCTGGGCCATGTCCGGGCGCCCTCCGCCTTTGCCGCCGACCACCTCGGCCATCCCCTTTATTATCTCCCCCGCCTTGTAGGTGTCGGTGATGTCCTTCGTCACCGAGACGAGGAGGATCGCCTTTCCGCCGGAGTTTGATCCCAGGGCCACTATCCCCTTTTTGAGGCGGTCTTTTACCTTGTCGGAAAACTCCCGGAGGGACTTCGGGTCCATGTCTTCGATCACCCTCGCCACCACCTTTATCCCGTCCCTCTCCTTAGCGCCGTCGATCATGTCGGAGACAGATAGGGTCGACGCGCCGCTCTTCAGCCTCTCAACCTCCTTTGTCAGCGTCTTGACCTGATTCAGGAGCTTCTCTATCCTCGTCGGGGAATCTTTCGGGGTCGTCTTCAATATCTCGGTGATCTCGGCGAGTATCGCCTCCTCTTCCCTTATATGCCTTACGGCGGCCTCTCCCGTCAACGCATCGATTCTCCTTATGCCGGAGGCTATGGAGCCCTCGTGCACTATCTTGAAGGTGCCGATCTCCCCGGTGGTGTCGGTGTGGGTGCCGCCGCACAGCTCCATGGAGACTCCGGGGATGCTGATCGTCCTCACATCGTCGCCGTATTTCTCCCCGAAGAGGGCGATTGCGCCCGCCTCGATCGCCTTGTCGTATGGGAGGCTCTTTACGGCGACGCTGTGGTTCTCTCTTATCTCCTCGTTTACTATATCCTCGATTTTGTCCAGCTCGTTTCTCGAGACCTGGCCGTAGTGGGTATAGTCGAAGCGGAGCCTCTCCGGGGAGACGAGGGAGCCTGACTGTTTCACGTGGTCGCCCAGGACCTTTCTCAGCGCCGCGTGGAGGAGGTGCGTCGCGCTGTGGTTGGCCTCGGTCCTGTCTCTAAGGTCAGTGTTTACCTTGAGCGTAACCTCGTCTCCTACCTTTGCCTCCCCCTTTTTTACGGCTCCCATGTGAACGATGAGGCTCCCGGCCGGGTTTTCCGTCCTCTTAACCTCGAATAGGAGGGACTTCGTCTCGATCGTGCCGGTGTCTCCCACCTGCCCCCCCATCTCGGCGTAAAACGGGGTGTTCTCCGTCACTATCCCCACCTCATCGCCGTCTTCCCCCGATTTTACCGATTTTACCGTCTTGTCGCCCCTAACAATCGACACTATCTTCGATTTCAGGGCGGTATCGTCGTACCCCACAAAGGAGGAGCCGACCCCCTCTGACACGAGCTTCATGTAGACCTCGGCGACCTTCTCGTCCCCCGAACCCTTCCAGGCGGCCTTGGACTTGTCCCTTTGTTTTTCCATCGCCTCCTCGAAGCCGCCGATGTCTATCTCTATATCCTCGCCCTTTATTATGTCCTGGGTGAGATCCAAGGGGAAACCGTACGTGTCGTAGAGCTTGAATACAACCTCCCCGGACAGCACCCTCTTCTTGCTCCCCTTCCCCTTCATCGCGTCGACCTCCTCGTTGAGCATCTTGAGGCCCTTGTCCAGCGTCTCGATGAATTTCTCCTCCTCCGCCTTGACCACCGAGGCGATGAAATTCCTGTTCTCCTTCAGCTCCGGGTAGGCCCCCGCCATGATGTCCACCACCACGTCCGCCACCCTGTACATGAAGGGATCTGAGATGCCCAGGAGCTTTCCGTGTCTGGCGGCGCGGCGCATGATTCTCCTCAGGACGTACCCCCTCCCCTCGTTTGATGGGAGTATCCCGTCCGCTATCAAAAACGCCTGGGCGCGGCAGTGGTCGGAGATGGCCCTAATGGAGTTGTCGTTTTCGCCGTTAACGCCGTATTCCACCCCCGCAATCTCCTCCACGGCCGATATGACCGGCGTGAAGAGGTCGGAGTCGTAGTTGCTCTTGACGCCCTGAACCGCGGCCGCTATCCTCTCAAGGCCCATCCCCGTGTCGATGCTCGGGGCGGGAAGGGGGGTCATCTTCCCCGACTCGTCCCTGTTGAACTGCATGAAGACGAGGTTCCAGAGCTCCAGGTACCTGTCGCACTCGCACAGGCCGATTCCGCACTTGTCTCCGCAGGCCATCTCCTCGCCCTGGTCGATGTGGATCTCCGAGCAGGGCCCGCAGGGGCCGGTATCCCCCATCGCCCAGAAGTTGTCCTTCTCCCCCATCCTCACTATCCGGTCCGCCTGAACCCCTATCTTATTCTTCCATATCTCGAAGGCCTCGTCGTCGTCCTGATAGATCGTAATCCAGAGCTTTTCCTTGTCGAGACCCATGTCCACCGTCAGAAATTCCCAGCCGAAGGAGATGGCGTCCTCCTTGAAGTAATCGCCGAAGGAGAAGTTCCCCAGCATCTCGAAGAAGGTGTGGTGTCTTGCCGTTACTCCCACGTTTTCGAGGTCGTTGTGCTTTCCGCTGACCCTAAGGCACTTCTGGGATGTTGCGGCCCTGACGAAGTCCAGCTTCTCGTCGCCGGTAAAGACGTTTTTGAACTGGACCATCCCGGCGTTGGTAAACAGCAGCGTAGGGTCCGCCTCAGGTACGAGGGAGGACGAGCGCACCCTCCTGTGCCCGTTGTCCTCGAAATATTTCAGAAATTTCTCTCGAATCTCGCTTCCCTTCATGATCTTAAAACCGAACCTCACTGAAAACTGAAACTTAAAAATAAAACCGGGGAGAACTCCCCAGACCTTGAAAAAGCGCTATCTGCGTTTTCTTAATATATAGTTCTATCCGAATATTCCTCTGCCGCTTAATACAATATCTATCTTGCTATCTTGCCCCCCCACCTTGAATCGGGCGACGCCGTTTCCGCCAACGCCTCCAACCCCTTTTTAAACCCCGAATTCCACTATGCTTCCCACACCCCCCCAACCTCACCCATCGATCAGATATCCCGAGTCACCTCTTCTATCACATCCCAACCGTAGCCCCTCCTCTTGAGCTTCACGATTATCTCCTCTTTGAAACCGTCCCTTGGGCCTTCCCTCCCCCCTTTTTCGATCGACATCCTCTTTCCCACGAACCGCCTCGCCCCGGAGATCTCTTTTTCAACGACATCGGGGTTTCCAAGCACCTCGTCTACGATCTCCCTCGAGACCCCCCTTTTCTGCAGCTCCGCCCTTACCTTCATCCGCCCCCAGGACTTCCTCACGAGTCCGTATTCGAGAAAGCGCACCGCAAAATCGAGGTCGTCGAGATATTTATCCTCCTCAAGTCTGTTTAAAACGTTGTTTACAGCCCCCTCGCTCATCCCTTTCTTCAGCAGCTTGACCTTGAGCTCATAGACACTGTGGGGGCGCCTTCCCAGGCTTCTAAGCGCGGAGTTGAGGACCCTCTCTTCCTCTTCCGCCCGATTCACCTAAAACCTGTCTATCTTCATCTCTTCCTCTCCCCCCTCCTCATCGCTTTCGTCGACGGGCTCCTTATCGAACTCGTCCCATGTGGAGTCGCTCGTGGAAGAGATACCCTTTATCCTCAGTGCGAAGTCGTCCGGGTTGGTGCTCTGGCGCATCGCCTCTTCGTACGTTATCAGGCCCTTCCTGAAGAGGAACATCAGGGATTGGTCGAAGGTCTGCATCCCGTGGGTTGTATATCCCTTCGATATGGCGTCGTGGATCTCCTTAGTCTTCTCCTTTTCGGTGATGCACTCCCGAATAAGCCCCGTCGAGACCAGGACCTCCACCGCGGGGACCCTCCCCTTTCCGTCCGCCCTGGGAACTAGGCGCTGGGAGACAACTCCCTTTAATATTCCCGCAAGCTGAAAGCGTATCTGCTGCTGCTGATAGGGCGGGAAAACCGATATTATTCGGGTTATCGTCTCGGTGGCGTCGACGGTGTGGAGGGTGCTTAAAACGAGGTGCCCCGTTTCCGCCGCCGTCAGGGCCGTCTCTATCGTCTCGAAGTCCCTCATCTCTCCCACGAGGATCGTGTCCGGGTCCTGTCTCAGGGCGCTCTTCAGCGCGCCGGCGAAGTTCTGGGCGTCAAAGCCGATCTCCCGCTGGTTTATGATGCTCTTCTTGTCCCGGTGGAGAAATTCTATAGGATCCTCGATGGTCAGGATGTGACATGTCCTGTTCGAGTTGACGTAGTCTATCATGGCGGCCAGGGTGGTGGACTTCCCCGATCCGGTGGTCCCGGTAACGAGGATCAGGCCCCTGGGCTCGGAGGCTATCTTTTCCAGCACATCGGGGAGATTGAGCTCCTGAACGTTCTTGATCTTCACCGGGATCGACCTAAGGACGATCCCCAGCGTTCCCCTCTGCTGAAAGACATTGACCCTGAACCTCCCCAGACCCGGCACCCCGTAGGCGAGGTCGACGTCGTTGGCATCTTTGTATCTCTCCATCTGCTTTTTGTTCATGATGCTCTCCGCCATGCTCATTATCTCGTCCGGGGTGATGCGCGGGGCGTTCTTCAACGGAAAGAGGGACCCGTCTATCCTCAAGACGGGGGGCAGGCCCACCTTCAGGTGGACGTCGGAAGCTCCCTGCTTTACGCCTACTTTTAAAACCTCATTTATGTCCATCTCCTAATTCCTCCAATGGTGGTTCTGAAATTCTCTTCTTGAGCCCGTGTTGTTCCAGCACCTTTGACTTGATCGTGTCAAAAATATCCTTATTTTCCTTAAGAAAGACGCGGGCGTTTTCTCTCCCCTGGCCTATCCTCTCGTCACCGTACGAGTACCAGGTACCGCTCTTCTCTATAAGGCCCTCCACCACCGCCAGGTCCAAGAGGTCCCCCTCCTTGGATATACCTCTGCCGTAGATTATATCGAACTCCACCTCTTTGAACGGGGGGGCTATCTTGTTTTTTACCACCTTTACCCTGGTGCGGTTTCCCACGACCTCCTGTCCGTCCTTCAGGGCGCCTATCCTCCGAATATCGAGGCGGACGCTGGAATAGAATTTGAGGGCGTTTCCCCCGGTCGTGGTCTCCGGGCTTCCGAACATGACGCCTATTTTCATCCTTATCTGGTTTATGAATATTACCGACGTCCTCGACTTCGATATGGAAGAGGTAAGCTTCCTCATCGCCTGGGACATGAGCCTTGCCTGAAGCCCCATGTGAGAGTCCCCCATATCCCCCTCTATCTCCGCTCTGGGAACGAGGGCCGCTACCGAATCGATCACCAGCACATCCACCGCCCCGCTCCTAACCAGTATGTCTGTGATCTCCAGGGCCTGCTCCCCGGTGTCCGGCTGGGAGATCAAAAGCTCTTCCGTGTTAAGCCCCAACGCCTTGGCGTAAGAGATGTCCAGGGCGTGCTCCGCATCTATGAAGGCCACAACGCCGCCGAGCTTCTGGGCCTCCGCTATGATATGGAGTGCGAGGGTCGTCTTGCCGGAGGCCTCCGGCCCGTATATCTCGACTATCCTCCCCCGGGGAATTCCCCCCACCCCCAGGGCGATGTCGAGGCCGATGGAGCCTGTGGGGATCACCGGCACGTCGGCGATTTCGGCGCCCTCGCCGAGCTTCATCACGGCGCCCTTGCCGTACTGCTTTTCTATCTGAGATAAAGCCAGATTCAATGACTTCTCTCTTCTCTCGTCCAATGCCATAAGAAACCCTCCCGTTTATCCAAATGGGTAATAGAAGAGGGAAGTGTAAACCGCCCCCGTGGGTTTCAGGTCACTCCTGAAGAGGTGCAGCCCCGAAACCACAATGTCGCCCAAGACAATATCTTTCATGCTTTCAATTTTATCGATCATCCCCCCGCTTGCCCTCCCCTTGACCCTCCCGAGTGTCAGGTGGGGTCTGAAGTCCCGCTCCTCCTTGGGAAAGCCTATCTTCGCAAACGCCTCCTCCAGCGCATTCCGGATACTCCCCATTCTCTCGACGTCGCCGTCAAGCCCGACCCAGATCACCCTGGCCCTTGACGTATTTCCGCCGGGGAAAGTCCCCAAACCCTTCACGGTAAGAGAAATATCGTCTATCCCTTTAAAACCGGAGATTCCCTCCTCCCCCGTCTTTTTTACACTGCCTAGATCTTCTTCTCTGACATTTCCCAAGAACTTTAGCGTCAGGTGAATCGACCGGGGCCTCACCCATTTCACGCCGTCCGCGGGGGACGAGAGCCCCTCGATCAGCCCCCCAAGCTTCGATCTCATCTCGTCTGTTATCTCCGCTGCGATAAAGAGTCTGAGATCAGCCATCGATCACCGCCCCCGACGCAATTTTAATATCTCCAATATCTCCCAAGGTCTCGCCCCACTATATATAGTATCTTGAATCCCCGAGCCCCCGTATACCCTTAAAACATACAAAATTCAAAATATTTTCATAAAACGATCCGCCTGCCCACTTAAAAATCCTTCTCCCAACCAATTTTGTCCCTATATTTTAAAACTAATTCCAAAAACAGTCTATAAATATTTTTAACAGAATCTTCGCGCCAAAAAAACTTCTGGCTCCCCCATGCTCGGATGAATCGTGAAAACACCCCTCCAGCCATCTATGACCGATCGACGAACCTTTCATCCCCTTGCCTTCATCGCCACGCTCTACTTCGGCCCTTCTCCCGCATCGAGTTGATCCACAAATCGCTCAGCCCACCGCCAAAACCGTTACGAATCTTCGCCATTCACACCCTGAAGCCGCGAGATCTTCCGCTTCCATTTTACATGAAATCTCCACCGCCCCATCTTTACCCGTCGTTTCCGGTCCCGCTCACGATCCACCTGCTCCACCTCTCCCCCACCCCGGAGACCTTCTCCCCGAGGAGATATCGCCTGAGCCATTCGAGGGCCATCTCCGACGATATAAGCCTGATCCTTCCCCTGTCCCCCGTAAACCTGTAGCCCTGTGAGACGACGATCTCACTCCCTATACGCCCGGCGCCGCGATTATCGTCGTAGGCCATGCCGATGAAGACCGTCCCCACCGGCTTTTCCTCCGTACCCCCGGAAGGGCCGGCGATTCCCGTTATCGAGACGCCTATATCGGTCTTGGCGCTTCTCTTTACCCCCAGGGCCATCGCCTCGGCCGCATCGGAGCTGACCGCCCCCTTCGTCGAGATGAGATGCGGATCTACCCCTATGAGAGAGCTCTTGGCCTCGTTGCTGTAGCTTACAATCCCCGTCTTGAAGTAGGCGGAGCTTCCCGGCACGTCTGTAAGCCTCTTGGACAGCAGCCCACCGGTGCACGATTCCGACACCGCCACGGTCAGTCCACCGGTGATCAGCATCCCGGAAACGACCATATCGAGGGTCTCTTCATCCTCGCCGAATATCCTGTCTCCCAGCTCCGCCCTCATCTTCTTCTCGACCCCCTCCACCAGCTCTACCGCCCTCTCCATCGACTCGGTAGACCCGGCGGTTATAGTGACGTGGTTCTCCGGGAATACCGGAAGAAACCCCACCTTTATCTTATCCCCGTCGTACGAGATGCCCTTGATCCGCTCGTATACCTGGGATTCCGTAAGGCCGAAGACCTTGAGCACCTTTTTCGCCACGAAGCTCTCCCGCTTTGTCCCCTCGGCTATGATCGTCAAGACCCCCTGGTCCATCATTACCTCCATCTCCTGGGGAACGCCGGGAAGGACGAATACGTGCTTCTCGTCCTGAAGGATGTGACAGCCCGGGGCCGTGCCCACGGGATTTGTGATTATCTCCGATCCCGCCGGTATAAGGGCCTGTCTCTCGGCGCCCGGCCCCAGCTTTATCCCCCTCTTCTTGAACTTCGCCTCGATCTGAGCGAGGGCCTCCGGGGAGAGAACAAGCCTCAATCCCATCGCCTTGGCCACCGCCTTTGAGGTAATATCGTCCGGAGTGGGGCCCAAGCCGCCCGTTACTACGACCAGGTCCGCCCGGGACAAGGCCGCCTTTAACGAGTCGACTATTTGGCTTTCGTCGTCCCCCACCGTCGTTATCTGATGGGTCTCTATACCAAGAGAAAAGAGCCTTTCCGCGATAAACGGGGCGTTCGTATCTCTCACCAGTCCCGAGAGGAGCTCGTTTCCTATTGTGATTACCTCCCCCCTCAAAGCGCCCCCCTCACCACAATGATCACCCAGAGGACGATGTTGGTGTAGACGCCGGCGATGACGTCGTCGAGGACGACACCGAGGCCGCCGCCCACCTTTTTATCCACCGTGCCGGCCGGGTAGGGCTTGAAAATGTCAAAGAGCCGAAAGACTACAAAGCCGACCACGAGATACTCGACCTCCGCCGGGATCAGCAGCATCGCAACGAGGTAGCCGACTATCTCGTCGATCACGATCTTTCCGGAGTCGTGCTCCCCGAAAAGGGCGTTGGCGTCGCCCGATATCTTTATCGCGGCGATCCCGATAATCACGACCCCGGATATGTACACGGGGACCCCCCCCCGGTTCAGCAGGAGGCATATCCCGACGCCCAGAATACTTCCGAATGTGCCGGGCATAAGGGGGATGTACCCGATCCCCAGGCCGGTCGCGGCGGCTTTGATAAAAAAATCTTTAATTTTCCGTTTCAATCTTCTATAGAATTATATTAGCAAACATCATCATTGTCAAGCCGATCCACGACCTTAAGGAAGGCCTCAACGACCTTGGGGTCGAACTGGGTACCCGAATTCGACTTTATCTCCTCGATGGTCTTGTCCCGGCCGATCTTCTCTCTGTAGGCCCTCGTGGATGTCATGGCATCGAATGTGTCGGCGACGGCGATTATCCTCGACAAGAGCGGTATATCCTCCCCGACAAGCCCCTCCGGATACCCCTCCCCGTTATATCGCTCATGGTGATAATACACTATCTCGGCGATATCCTGAAACTGGGAAATCGGGGCAAGGATATCCCTCCCTATCACCGGGTGAGATCTCATCTCCTCGGACTCCTTCGAATCCAGTTTCCCGTTCTTGTTGAGCACTATCTCGCTTATCCCGATTTTCCCGATATCGTGCAGGATGCCCGCCTGGGCGAGCCTGTCGATCTCATCCTGAGGAAGGTTCATCTCCTTTGCAATTACAAGGGCGTATCTTGTCACCCGCTCGGAGTGGCCGCTGGCGTATTTGTCTTTGGCGTCCAATGTCTTGGCGAAGCTCTTTACCGTGTCTCCCAGAATATTTACGATATCATCGTATAGCCTCGCGTTTTCGATGGCCACGGAGACATTGTTTACGAGGATCATCAGCGATTTCTTGACCCCCTCGGTAAACACGAACCCCTTTGTGAAGGAAAACTGGGCCACGAAGCCCATGGTTTTCTCTTTTATCTTCATCGGAAGCAGAAGGACCGACTCGATATCGGAAAGATCCTTGATCAGCTTGTCGAGCTTTTTCAGCTCCTTCCCCGAAAAAATCATCCCCTCCTTCCCGTCGATGAAGGAAAGAAGCTTTCTCCACTCGATGATATCATTTACCCTGTTGGATGTTCCTATATCCTTCGCCTTTACCAGTCTGAACTTGTAGTCATCTATCGATGTATCGAGGACACAAAAACCTACCGCATCCGCTTCCCCCTCTTTAAACAACACGTCCACGAACATGGACAGGACGCTGTCCAACTGGAGGTTCGAGCTTATGGCCATGCTTATATCGTAGAGGGCCATCGTCTCCTTCAACTCTAGGTTTTCCTTTATCAGCTTCTGCTTTTCCACCGCGTGCTCTATGACCCTCAAGAGGTCGGAGAACTGGAAGGGCTTCATAATATAATCGTAAGCGCCCTTCTTTATCGCCTCCACGGCGGTCTCGACCGTTGCAAATCCGGTCATCATTATGGTGATGATCTTTACCCTTAGGTTGTTTATCTGGTACAGAAGCTCCATCCCCCCCATCCTCGGCATCCTCATATCCGTAATGACGAGGTCCGGCGGCTCCCTCCTGATGATATGAAGAGCCTCGATACCGTCCTCCGCCGTCTTTATGCTATACCCCTCCCCCTCCAACACATCGCTCAGGATATCCCGGACGCTGAACTCGTCATCGACAACAAGTATTGTGTACTTTTTTTTGCCGGTTTCCATCGGATTTTGCCGCACGCCTCTCTACTTAATCATCTCGGCTCTTCCCTTTTTGTTCCTCTCCAGATCTATGACGACAAGCCTGTAGACCTCTTTTATGGGAAGGCCGGATTTTTGAGATATGGCTTTAATATCCTCGTATTCGGGGTGCGCCCCGAAGATTTTATTCTTTGTGTCGGCCTTAAACTTGACCTTCACGGGGCCGAGGGATGTCTCCACCTCCTCGATCCACCTTTTAAGCTTGAAACGCCTTTCCCTCCTGTACCTGACGCCCGAACTGGTGCTCTCGGAGAGGACGATCTCGGTCATCCTGAGACAATCCTTCGGCTCCACCATTACGGTCAATTCGGTCCCCGGCCTCCCCTTCTTCATGATAAGGGGGGACAGGGTGACGTCGAGGGCGCCCGCCTCGAAGAGCCTCTCCACGATCGGCTCGTAGAACTGGGGATTCATGTCGTCGATATTCGTGGTGACGACGACGACCTCGTCTTCTTGATAGGTATTTTGAAAGGCAGCGCTCCCCTCGGCGCCCACGATAAGCCTCAAAAGGTTCGGCGGGGCATTATCCCCGCTTGAGTCCTTAAAGACCTTGTCCCCGACGCCGTAGCCGATCTCCTCCACGACCATGTCCGGGATCCCCCCGAAATCCTCCACGACCGCCTTCAGGACGGCGGCCCCGGTCGGGGTCACAAGCTCCCCCAATACGTCCGATCTCCTTACGGGAATTCCCTTAAGAAGCTCCATAGTCGCCGGCGCCGGCACCGGCAGCTTTCCGTGCCTCGTATCGACAAACCCCGCGCCCAGCGGCACGGGGCCGGATATAAACTTCGTGGGGCCGAGCGATCCGAGGCCCAGTCCCGCACCGACTATATCCACGATGGAGTCCACGGCGCCCACCTCGTGGAAGTGCACGTCTTGTGCATCTATCCCGTGGACCTTCGCCTCCGCCTCGGCGAGGATTGCAAAGACCTCAAGGGCGATGTCCTTACCCGCACCTTCGGACATCTTCTCCTCGAGCATCCTCCTTATCGACCTGTAATCTCTCGGCTTTTCCTTCTCCCGGTCGTAGGATACTTTAAAGTCGACCGCATCGATAGATCCCCTCTTCACCCTCTCCACATGAAGCTTCGCCCCGACCCCCATGCGGTCTATCTCTTCGACCAGCCCCTCGACGCTGAATCCCGCGTCGATCAGGGCGCCGAGGAGCATATCGCCGGATATCCCGGAGAAGGTATCTATGTAGACTATTTTCCCCACCGCGTTTAAAAACAACTCCCTATATACAGACAAGATCAACGAGTAATTATCAAATATTCAAATATCGCCCCGCTCAAATATCGCCCCGCCCCTATAATTGAACCTCGATCCGAACCTCGCGTCGACCTTTTACCCTTTATATATAAAAAAGGGAGCGGCCCTGAAAAGAGAGGGCGGCTACCGATTGATCAAAGACGCGACATATCCCCCGCCGAATCCGTTGTCGATATTCACCACGCAGACCCCCGCGGCGCAGGAGTTGAGCATCCCCAAAAGGGCCGATATCCCGCCGAGTGCCGCACCGTAGCCTATGCTCGTCGGCACGGCCACCACGGGGCGCTCCACGATTCCCCCGATGACGCTCGGCAGCGCCCCCTCCATTCCCGCAACCACGACAAGGACGTTGGCCGACCTGATATCCTTTCCCCTGTGCATGAGCCTGTGGATTCCCGCCACCCCGACATCGTAGAGCCTCTCTACACGGTTTCCCATCAGCTCACACACCAGCGCCGCCTCCTCGGCCACCGGGATGTCGGAGGTTCCGGCGCAAATCACCATTATCGTGCCGCGCCCACGCTCCTTAACCTCCCTTACCTTGAGAACCATGCACCTCGCCCGCTCGTGATGTACAATCTCCGGTATTATCCCCCTGACCGCCGCCGCCTTCTCATCGTCCACCCTCGTTATGAGGACGTTGTTCTTTCCACCGGAGAGGCTCCTTGCGATCTCGGCGATATCCTCCGGCCTCTTCCCCTCCCCCAGGACAACTTCGGGAAAGCCCTGTCTTATCGCCCTGTGGGTGTCCGGCATGGCAAAACCGAGATCCAAAAAAGGAAGCCCCTTCAGCTCCTCCAGTCCCTCTTCCACCGTTATCTCGCCTTCTTTGACCATCGACAGGAGCCGTCTTAGCTCGTCTCGGTCCATCTACGTTATCCCTGCAAATGTATCTATGGTATCCGGCTTTAAGAGGAAGAGGAAGGGAACCCTGGTCTCCCCGTTGCCCACGAGGAAATCGCAGGCGATCATCAAGGCCCTGTTTGTAATATCCGTGTTGTCTGAAATATGCTTCTGTATCAGGTAGCCGGATTCCAAAAAGGAGAGGCGGGGGACCGAGGGCATGAGGATATCACCGAAGTACTTACCTATGGCGGTGATATAGGTCGCCGCCAGGATATTTCCGATCTCCCCCAAGACGGAATTCTTCGCATTCTCGTTTATCTCGCCCTGGGCCCTCCTCGAGGCCAGACCGGTAGTTATTACTTCGGCATCCTTTGAAGTTGGGAAAAGAAAAATCTCCCCCTTCAGCTTGCCCTGAATGTGTAATTTCACAAGGCTGATCTTGCCGTTGACATTACCGTAGAGATCTTTAATCCTTCCAATCTCCACGACATCGACGACCGAATTTCCAACCTTTACCGGCTCGCCCGAGATATCCGACAACGCCCGAGCCGTTTTTTCTGCGGCATCTTCCGAATGGGCCTTATAGATCTCGTCTTTCTGTAACAGAATCTCTTTAACGTTCAAAGCTACAAATCAAAAAAGGTTTACTACATCAAGTATCAAAATTGGTCTGCCGTCCCCCAGGACGGTGACTCCCGAAAATCCGGGGAGTTTTTCGAGGGGATTCCCCAGCGATTTAATGAAGATCTCCTCACTCCCCTTAATCTCATCGACCTCAAGTCCTATGTGTCTGCCTCTGACCTCCGTTACGATCATGTTGATTATATCCTTCTCCTCTCTCCCGTCTTCCATCCCCAGAACGTCCACAAGTCTGTAAAGCGGTATCATCTCGTCATTTATCAAGACCACCCTCTGGTTTTGGCTTTTCTGGACCGATTCCTTTCTCACCTCGGCCGACCTTATGGTCTTGCTCAGGGGAAGCGCAAAAGTCGTCCTCGCTGCCGATATCAAAAGTGCCTGAATAATCGCCACCGTGAGGGGCAGAATCAGTATGACCTTCGTTCCCCTGCCGATGTCCGATTCCAGCTTGATGTTACCGCCCAGCGACTCGACCTTGGTCTTTACCACGTCCATACCCACCCCCCTGCCGGAGATATCCGACACCTCCTTTTGCGTGGAGAGATTCGGCATACAGGACAACATGAGAATATCTTCTTTGCTCAAGAGCGCCGACTGCTCCGCCTTTATAATCCCCCTGGAAACGGCGGCCTCTCTGATCCTTTCCGGGTCCATCCCCCTTCCGTCGTCAGTCGCCTCGATGAAGACAAGGTCCCTCTCCCTGTAGGCGTTCAGCGTCACCGAGCCCCGGCGTGGTTTTCCCAAGCTCTCCCGCTCTTCGGGAAATTCGATCCCGTGGTCAACGGCGTTTCTGAAGATGTGGACCAGTGTGTCGGTCAGCTCCTCCAAGATCGACCTGTCAAGCTCTATATCCCCCCCGGTGATGGAGAAGTCTATCTCCTTTCCCTTCTCCCTGGCCAGGTCCCTGATCAGCCGGGGCATCCTCGAAAGGATGCTCTCGAGGGGCATCATCCTTACCGTTATGACCTTTGCGTGGAGCTCCCTTATCAGATATTCGAGCCTGTTTACCGACTCGTCCACCGAAGGTGACCCGAAGTCCTTCGTCGACTCCGAGATCCTCGCCTTGGTGATAAGGAGCTCTCCCACGAGGTTGATAAAGCTCTCCAGCAGATTCGTGCTTATCCTTACGGAGCGGGGTAGCTCGGCTAAGGCCTCGCCCGAAGGGAGCAGGTCTTCCACCCGGGGGGCTTCTTTCTCGACGATATCTACCTTGGGGGGGGGAGGTGTTTCCACCCTCGGAGCGACTTTTTCGGTCTCCGGCTTGGCATCATAAATATCTTCCCCGGCAATTTCTCCTCCATCCACATCCCCGACCTGCTTTACATCGAAGCCGGATATGTCCGGAAGCTCCTTGAGGGCCCTCTCGATATCGTAATCCCTTGCTCCTGTGACGACCTTTACCTTGACCTCGCCTGCGGACACCCCTTTTTTTATCTCGGACAGGGGGGGGAACAGTCCCACCACCTTCCCTAGCTCGGACACCTTTTTCACGCCGAGGAGCGATTTCACGTTCGCCTTCTGTGAATCCGTATCCACCCGTATCGTTACGAGAAAGGTCGACTGAGCCCCTCCGGGGCCGGACACCTCCTCGTCTTTTTCATCATCAGCCGTTTTTTTTTCCGCCGTTTCTTCCGGTGCGGTCTTGGCCTTGAGCCTCCCCTGTGACACCTCGGAGATCATATTGAATATTTCATCCAGTCCCACGTCGAGGTCTTCGTCTTTTTCGACCGCCTTAAGCTGTGACTCGAGGATGTCCACCGATTTGAGGATTACATCGACCACCTGAGACGATATGGAGATTTCCCCCTTTCTGACAAAATCCATCAAATCCTCGACCTTGTGGGTGAGCTCCGAGATCGGCAAATAGCCCATGGACGCCGCCATCCCCTTTATGGAGTGGGCCTCCCTGAAAATCGTGTTTACGACATCCATGTTTCCCGGGTCTTTCTCAAGGTCCAACGAGAGCTGGCTCAGCTTTTCAAGATGTTCCCTGGACTCCTCCATGAAGATCTTTTTATATCTCGACATGTCCATTTAATGGATCCTCCCGGGAAAATCTGATTATCTCTTCCGAAACCTCACGGGGCGAGAGAACTTTGTCCACGAGACCTCTGTTCAGGGCCTGTCCCGGCATTCCGTATACAACGGCGGTCTCCTCGTCCTGAACGACCGTCACTCCCCCCATCTCCTTGAGTTTTTCGAAGCCGTTCATGCCGTCTTTTCCCATACCCGTCAATATGACTCCCATGAGGTTTTCCCTGTATATGGGAGCCGCCGTAATCATGGTCAGGTCCGCCGAAGGTATCACGCCCGACCTGGGGCCGGAATCATCCAGGGCGACGAAGACCTCTCCGTCGTTTTCCTCAAGGACAAGGTGCTTTTTGCCCGGCGCAACGATAACCTCGCCGTTTACCACCCTCATGCCCTGAGAACCGGTCTTCACCCCCAATTTTACGGACTTGGAGAGGCGCTTGGAAAAAGACTCTATGAACTTCGGAAGCATATGTTGTATCACGATTATCGCTACGGGCAGCCCCGGCGGTATTCGGGAGAGGATATCCACGACAATCTTCGGCCCTCCCGTCGAAGCGGCTATGATTATAAGCTTTCCCCGGGGCATCGATCGTTATACTCCGGCAACCTTTTTAACCATTGCCAATACTTTTTCCGGGTCGAAGGGCTTGATTATGTAGTCCTTTGCCCCGGCACTTATCGCTTCCGTAACCAAGGATTCCTGTCCGAGGGCGCTGCACATGACTATCTTGGCGCCTTGATCAAGTGCAATTATCTCTTTTACGGCGTCAATACCGCTCTTTAAAGGCATAACAATATCCATGGTGGTTATGTCCGGCTTTAGTTCCTTGTAAAGCTCCACGGCATCCACACCGTTTTCCGCTTCACCTATAATCTCAAATCCCTCCGCCGTAAGGATATCGCTTAACATTGTCCGCATAAAGCTTGCATCATCTACTACTAATACCTTTACACTCATTTTATCCTCGATCCTGCAAAAGAACTCTCAATAAAATCAAAAAGCTTGGCCACATTGAGAACGTTAACAATCTTATCTGTGGCTTTAAACACTCCGGATACGAAGCTGCTCTCCTGACTGTCTATCCTGATCAGTCCTTCATCCGGCGAATCCTCGTCCACCGTGATAACGTCGGTAACCAATCCGGCGAGGACCCCGATGTTCATCGTTTCATTATCCAATATTATAATTTGATCAACCTCTTCCTCTTCGGGTATCTTTAAAATTTTTGAAAGATTAACCAGAGTTATGATACTTCCGCCAAGATTCATTATTCCTGAGATGAAATCCGGGGCTCTGGGAACCAGAGTGACCGGCTCGAGCTGCGCTATCCGCTCAATGTTTGATATATCTAAACCGAAGACCTCCCCTCCCAATTTAAAGGCTATTATCTGCCTCTCGGTTTCAAACGGCTTCCTGTCTGTGATATCGGTCTTTTCGACCTCCGCCATCTTCTATACCTCGGGCTCCAACCTAAATTTGTCCACAATCGATTTCAACTCCTCAGACATATCCGACATCTCCTGAGCCGAGGAGGCCATCTCCTCCATCGAGGCGGTCTGCTCCTGAGTGGCGGCGGATACTTCCTCGGTGGAGGCGGCGTTGTCCTCCGCAACCCTTGCTATCTCATCTATAGACTTCACCATCTCTTCCGCCCCCTCGGCCTGCTTCTGAGACAGCTCCGATATCTTTCCCAGATCGTGCAGGGAGTCGAGGGCGATCTTGACAATACCGCCGAGGGACTGCATTACGGAATTTATTACATCCCTTCCCTCTTGAACGTTCTTCAAAACTTCTCGGATCTCTCCCACCGCCTCTTCGCTCCCGTCCCCGATATCAGTTATAATCCCGGTTATCTCCTCTGCAAATTTCGTGGTGCTCTCCGAGAGCTTTCTGATCTCATCGGCCACCACCGCAAATCCCCTGCCGTATTCACCGGCCCTGGCCGCCTCTATAGTTGCGTTCAGCGCCAGGAGGTTTGTCTGCTGAGCCACCCCGCTTATAACATCGATTATGTTGCCGATTTCCTTGGCTCTCTCCGAGAAGCTCAACATCCCCTTGCCGATCGACTCCATGTTCCCGAATATACCCTGCATCCTCTCAAGGGCGTTGTCCACGAGGTCGTTTGCCGACTTGGCCTCTTCCTGACTCTTACCCGAGGAATCGGAAAGCTCCTGGGCGGTCATCGCCACCCGCTCGATGCTCGACGCTATATCCTTGATGATGGAAGATGTGCGCTCAACGAGCTCGGCCTGATGCTCCGCCCCCCGGGATATCTGCTCTATCGTGGAGGCTATCTCCTCGGTGGAGGCGTTTATCTCCTCCGCGGAGGCCGAAAGGGACTGGGCGGACTCGGAGACGCTGTCGGCGTTCCTCTTTACAAGGCCGACAAGGTCCCTGAGGCTCCCCAGCATCCTATTGATCGAATTTGCGAGATCCACCGTCTCGTCCGGGAAGACCTTTCTGTGGGAAATATTTATATACTGGGTCAGGTCCCCCTGACTGATCATCTCGGTTATGCCCGAAAGCTCCCTGAAATCCCTCGTAAAGGCCCGAGTAAAAAGCCAACCGATGACCATACCCACAAGTATCGATGCAAAGGCGGATATGAATCTGCTTAAATAACCTGGGGGGGGGAGAAAACCTATTGCCCCACTTTCGACTAACTGGCTTATCAAAATAGATACGAGGATTACCATTAAAAAGCCAAAAATGAACTTATATCCGATTTCAATTCTCATTTTTTTAGCCTCCGACGCTCTTTCTTTTTTACTATTAACGCCTCTACGAGAAAACGTTTCTTCATATTATACCAATTGTAATGAAAAATAAATAGTTTAATTTTATATTTTTCTATAAATCCTGTTGGTAATACTTACTGTCTCAAACAGCTGTCTGCCCTTACCTACCAGCGACTCCGTTCTCCCCAGTACCAAGAAACCACCGGGCAGCAGCTGTCTGTAAAAACCCTCCTGGACGACCTCCTGATAGGACCTCAAGAAATAGATAAGAAGGTTTCTGCATATAATAAGGTCGAAGCGACGGTGCACCCTGTGAGAAAAAACGTCCTTTTTCAAGAAGATTACCCTCTCTTTCAGGACCGAGGTAACCTGATAACCATCTTTCACGGGGTCAAAATATCTTTCAAGGAGCTTTTTAGGGACTTTTTCAACCTTTTCGGGCGAATATATACCCTTAACCGCCGTAAAGAGCGTCCTCTTATCGACGTCGGTCCCTATCACCTTCAATTGAAACGACTGTCCCGATTTACGGAAATGTTCCATAAAGAGTATGGCGGTTCCGTAGGGCTCCTCCCCGGTGGCGCAGCCGACGCATAATACGGTTATCTTTTCTTCTCCCCTTTGTATCTTGTTTTTACAGATTTCGGGTACAATCGAGTCTTTGATCATCTCGAACGTCGGCCTGTTTCTGAAGAAGCGGGTTACATTAATTGTTATGGCCGATACGAGCTTCCTATATTCTTCGGGATTTCTTTCTACATAATTCAGATAAGCTTCAGGGGATCTGTACCTAACAGCGTTCATCCTGACCTTAAGTCTGCGAACCAGATATGCATCTTTATAGATATTTATATTAATATTTGACCGATCAGTAATCAAAGACCTTAATCTTACAACGGAATCCGAAGTCAATATAATTTCATCTTCACCTTTTTCCAACATGGGCCCCTTAGGTGGGGAGGACTTCCATAATGTGCCTCGCCGCCCGCCGGCTCAATACCGATATGAGCCCCAGGTTTGCGTCCCTCCTGGCTACGATGACAAGCAGCGCCCTGCCACCGATGTCGGTCAACACCATCTGTCCCGAGCTGCTCAAGATCACGGTATTTTGGATATCCCCATGCTTCAGCTCCTTTACGGCCCTGTTGACGGCGCTCTGGGTTGCGGATGATACGGCGGCTATTATCTCCTCTTCGGGACCCGTTGGAAGCGAAGAGGCCAGCACAAGTCCGTCGTATGTCTCCAATACCGCGGACTCCACTCCCTTTATGGAACTGCAGAGCTCCTGAACCGATTTTCTCAACGCATCTGCTTTATATACGCCCAAAATAACCCCCAGAATTATATGTTCTCAATTAGCAAATCGAGGACCTTCTTCGCGTTCTTCTTGTCCTTTGCCACCAAGGGCAGTATGAGAGCGTCTTCGGGAAGATCGAGCTCCTTTTTCAGCTCCTCGATCGACAGGGCGTTCGGCAAATCCTGCTTGTTCGCCCCCACGACAAAGGGCTCTTCGAGTATTTCCAGAAAAAACTTTATTATATTTTTGGCATCTTTAAACCTGCTTTTATCCGTAGAATCCACAATCACGATGAAACCCAGCATGTTCTCGGTCAAGACCTCCCACATTATCTGGAAGTGCTCCTGACCGGGAGTTCCGAACAGATAAATCTTGTCGTCCCCGCGAGTCACCTTGCCGAAATCCATCGCGACCGTCGTCTCCTCCTTTATCGACGCCAGGTCTGCTGCCGTGATTTTCCTTTCTGTTGTTATAACATCGATCTCGCTCAGCGTTTGTATATATTGGGTCTTCCCGCTGTTAAAGGGGCCTGTTACGACTACCTTCAAACGAGTCATATTGTACTCCTTTTGCTCCGATTTATTGCTTTTAGACCTATAGTCCCAAGAAGTTTTTTAAAACTGAAAAAATCCCTTATATTAAATATATATTACCTTTAATGTTTTAGTCAAGGAAAATTACCCCCGCTAAAACACCGGTTATCTACATAAAGAAGTCCTTTACATCCCCTATCCTGTCCGTTGCGGGAAATTCGGTCAGGCTTTCAAAAAAAATCCTTCCGTAGCTCCGCTTATAGAGCCTCGAATCGAGGATGCTTAAGACCCCCCTGTCGCTGTCGGACCTTATGAGCCTTCCCATTCCCTGTCTCAGGGAGATAACCGCCCTCGGCAGCTGAAACTCCATGAAAGGATTTGCCCCGCCCCGCTCGAGATATTCCATCTTCGCCTCGATCAGTGGATCCGCCGGGGAGTCGAAGGGGAGCTTGTCGATTACGACGGCGGACAGCGCCTCCCCGGGGACATCGACCCCCTCCCAAAATGAAGCGGTGGCAAAGAGGACCGACGAGACCTCCTTCTGAAACCTCTTAAGGAGGATATGCCTCGGCGCCTCCCCCTGCATAAGGGCTTCAAAGGGGAGTCTTTTTAACAGCTCATCGTGGACTTCCCTCATGTTTTTTATGCTGGTAAAGAGTACCAGGGCGCGCCCGGAGCTCGCTTTGACAATCTCTTCGACCGCCTTCGAGACCGCCCCGACGAAATCCCTGTTGCCTGGGGGGGGTAGATCCCGCGGTACATATAAGAGCGTATGCGATCCAGTGTCAAAACCGCCCGGGATTACCCTCTCGGCCGTCTCGCCGTCGAGGCCGATGCTCGACTTGAAGAAATCGAACTTTCCCGAAACCGTGAGGGTCGCCGACGTAAAGATCAGTGTGTCGATACAATCGAACAGGTGTCTTTTCATCTCCCCTGCGATATCGAGGGGAAGCGCGCTCAAAAAGATACCCCTTCCCCGCCGCTCACAGATAAATACGTAGCCGTCATCCGGCATGGTGACGATGAAATCTATCGCGTCAGAGATCTCCTCGGCCCTCCACACGATGGTGTTTACCGAATCCGCAGAGAGCCCCCTGACCCTGTCCCGGAGGATCTGAAGCCTCGACCTCAAGGCGGCCGCCTTTTCTCTCTCGCCCTCGGTAAAGAAATCCTTCAGTATCCTCCGCTTGACGGCCTCCCCTTTATTTGAAAATCCCTTCTTCTTCATCAACGCCCCGAAAAAGGCGGCCGAGGACTCCCCAACTTTTAGGGCGGCGTTCTGAACGTCCTTGTTGATTCCCTCGGCTCCCATCTCGGCAAAGAGATCCCTTATCAGCTCCTCCACCCTGAAGGGGGATACCGTTATTCCGAAATGAGAGGTGGACACCCTCTCGAGATTGTGGGCCTCGTCCAACACCGCCGCCTCGTATTTGGGTATGACTCCCATACCCCCGGAAGACTTGATTTCGAGATCGGCGAGAAACAGGTGGTGATTTACAATAACGATATCGGCCGACTGGGCCTCCCGCCTCATCCGGTTCACAAAACAGTCGTCGAAGTGGAAACACTTCTGGCCGAGGCAGCTGTCCGGGGAGGACGATATTTCATACCACGGGGCAAAGTCGTCCGGAAGCCCCTCTATCTCGGCCCTGTCCCCCGTTTTGGTCTTCCTTGACCAAGCCTCTATCATCTTGAAAACGTTGACGTCGCTCTTAAACTCGAACGCCCCCTGGGCAATGAACCTTGAAAAACGTCTCAGACAGAGGTAGTTGTTCCTCCCCTTTAACGTTACCGCCTTTATCTTTCTCTCATATTTATATGCCCTCTCGATTATCGGGACGTCGCTCTCGATTATCTGATCCTGGAGGTTCCTTGTGCCGGTCGAGATTACGGCCCTCCTGCCGGACAAAAGGACCGGAAGGAGATAGGCCAGGGTCTTTCCCGTCCCTGTTCCCGCCTCGACCAGCGAGTATCGCCCCTCGATCAGGGCGTCGAGGACCTCCCTGGCCATATCGACCTGACCCGGTCTGAATTCGTAGCCGACGAGCGTCTTGGAGAGGAGGCCCCCCTCTCCGAAGAATTCCCCTATCTTATCTTCCGCATCCAACGGGATTCCCATGGTTGACTTCAATCCACAAAAGTGATATAAGGTTTTCTATAAGAGCCACACTTATTCTAACACATAAGGGTAGAAAATTGTTGTAATTAGTCACCGACCGATATTTATTAGGCAACGGGGACATTATAAATCAAGAGAATCGATTAAATCAAGGAGAGAGAGATGAGCAACGGCGACAATAAAGGTATGCAGTTTGTTATAACCACGATGATTTTCATTCTGCTGTTTCTACTGTTTTACTACTTCTTTTTCAAAAAAGACGATGAAGGGGAGATTTCCGCCGAGGACTTTGAGATCGCCCTAATCAACGACGGGGTCCTCTTCCTCTCGGATATAAAGGGGGAAAACAGGGTCAACCGGGTGCACGGCTCCTTCGTCGTGTGGGCGCCCTTGGGAGAGAGTCTCTACTACATCGACAACTACTCAAAGCTTAAGCACTACGACCTTGAATCCAAGAAATCGGAGGACGTGGCCGTAAACGTCTCATCCTTTGAGGTATCCCCGGATGGAGACTCCGTCGCCTTTGTGGAGGACACCGATGATCCAAAAATCAAGATAATCGGGTCGACGGACGGAGAACTGATATCGGAGATTCCGTCCGGCCGCTCTCCCAGGTGGTTTAAGGACGGGGAAGCCCTCATCTATATCAAGGATGGCGATATTTACACCACAGATAGAGACGGGTATGGGACAAAGAAGCTTTTTACCGCCGACGCCGTTGATCTCGATGTCTCCCCCGACGGCAAGTTCATCCTATTTACGGAGCAACGGGAGGGGGGGAGCCGCCTTGTCCTCGGGGATATAGGGAGAGGGAGCAAGAAAATCGTAAAGGAGGTTTCCACTACCGAAGAAGCCACCGAGGCGTCTCCCCTCGGATTTTCCCTTCCCCGCTTCTTGAGCCAAACCAACGAGGCGCTCTTTGCCTACAACGACGGCAAGGGGGGCAAGATATTCAAGATGAACGCCGACGACGGATCGATCGGGGGGGTTTGCATGGAGGGTGGACCGATATTCTCCCTCTCGATCTCCCCAGACGACGATCGAATCACATATTTTTACATGTCCAGGGCCAACCTGCCGAGCTTCAAGGAGAAGGTGGGAGAAGGCGAGGAGAGAGAGATGTTATTCGCCCCGAGCGACCTCAAGGCCGAGCTGAACAAGGCGCTTCTGGACATGCAGGATAAGGGAATCCTGACGGGCGACAAGGTAAACAAGAACACCGTTACGAGGGTCCTGGACAGCGACAGGATCAAGATCGTCGACCTGAAAAAGGGCTTAATCTGGTTTGCCGGCAGCGGCCAGTACCCGTCGCTGAGATAAATATTGTCGGCCGTTATCCCGGTTGCCCGGTTACCGGTTTCCTTACTAATATTTCCGCCCAAACTCGTTTTGCCGGTTCAATGTGCCTGTAGAAATGGAACGGCAGGTTTTTTGAGGCGGCGGGGTTGAGGGGAGAGAATCGGGCTTGACCGACCCGAAACGTGACCCCGGCCGACGGCATTTACTGAAATCTGCCCCCCGTCCGATAATATTTCGGCATATCAATGGGGTAGGGGGAAATTACGGTCGAGTCGATGCCGGGGCCTAAACGAGACCTCACCCTGTCCTGCCCTGTTTTTATGATTAAAGGATCGGGTAGTATATTAACAACCGGGGGACTCTGCAAAAAGCCACGCCTCATCTCCATATTACGTGATGAGAGGCGGGGCCATTTTTTTTGATTTTAGTCCTCAAAGGGGATAGAAGAGCTTTCTTAGGACCTGGGGAGAAGGGTTTCTCGGTTTCCAATATTAACTAAACCTGCGATCCAACCATTCCCGTTTATATCTCGGAGGGAATTTCAGATAAAACTACTCCCAGCATTTCAAAAGAAGCCGCCCTATCTCCCCCTTAATAACAATTTCAAAAAATCCTGCTTTTTCCCCGCGTGATTGACATATGCATGCCCCCTTACCTTGCGACCGACGTTGCCGGCTTTGAGGATTCTCTGTACTTCTCCAACGCCTCGTTAACCCCTTTAAGGTAAACGAGCTTTTTACCCGGGGGGATCTTGAGCTCGTAGTCGACCGCCCCGGGGGGTGTAATACTCCTCAATAGCTCCGGATTCAGTCTCTTCAAGGTTTTCGTCTTCACCCCGATTATCCCGGCGAAGAACGACAGGGGCAACCCGCCGGGGACGTATATCTTATCGTAGGTCATAGGCCTCACATCCGTAGGGGCCTCAAAGCCGAATTTCTCCGGCTCTCTCATTATGGCGACCAGGGCGATTATCCTCGGGACGTAGCCCCCCGCCTGGGAGGCCAGCATTCCCTTTTCAGCCATCTCCCAGATCGTGACGTTGCCGCACTTCTTTATCGCCCTCCTGACCGGGGCGCCGCCGCAGTTATACCCCGCAAGGGCGAGATACCAATCGTCGAACGACTTGTAAAAATAGGAGAAGTACCTTGCCGCGTAGCGTGTCGATTTCTCGTAGTCCCTCCGCTCGTCCACCCACTCGTCCATCCGCATCCCCATCCTCCTAGCCGTTGAGGGTATGAACTGCCAGGGACCCCCGGCCTCCCTCGTCGAGACGACGTGTGGGTCAAAGCCGCTCTCTAAGATCGCCACGTAAAACATGTCTTCCGGGATCCCATGCTCGATAAATATCCCCTTCATCAGCGCCTCGAACCTCTTTGACCGCGAGAGCCACTTGTTTATGGAATAGGGGGACTTTTTAAGCTTCTCGAGCTCGTCGTCCACCTCCTCGTTTACGACGACGGGAAATCCCGGGACGCTCTTCGATATCGAGGAGATGATCCTCTGCTCCCTCTTGGCGAACGTCTCCTTGATCGCAACATCTTTCAAGGTTACGGCGCAACCGGAGTGGGCGATCGCAGCGGTTGCCATAAGAATAATGATTTTCCAATATTTCTTTTTGCAGGAGCTCATTAGCTCTTCGTTCCGTCTCGGCGCCATCAAATAAAAAACTCGATCGAGAATCAATTTTAGAAGATATCCCAATGTACCGAGGAAGTCAAGGCCCTAAAAACCCCAAATTCTACTTAAAATCGTATTGACAATAAAATCGATTGATTATACTATCTTACAAAGTCTTTAAAAACATTAAAACCTCTTTATATTCCGAAGGATGAATGAATCAAAATTAACGTCTGAAATCAGAAGGCTCTTGAAGGAGAGAAACGGACTTCTTCTGGCCCACAACTACCAAAACAGGGACGTCCAGGACATCGCCGACATGACCGGCGACTCGTTGGGGCTTGCCATCGAGGCCTCCGAGACGGAGGCCGAGGTGATCGTCTTCTGCGGGGTCCATTTTATGGCCGAGAGTGTCGCCATCCTCTCGCCTGACAAAACCGTGCTCCTGCCGAGGATTGACGCCGGGTGTCCCATGGCGGACATGATAACCAAAGACGAAGCCGTGAAGTTCAAGGAGAGTTACCCCGAGGCGGAGCTCGTGACCTACGTCAACTCCACCGCCGAGGTAAAGTCGGTCTCCGACGTATGCTGCACCTCGGCAAACGCAATAAGGGTGGTCGGGTCCGTCAGGACCGATACGGTGCTCATGGCCCCGGACAAAAACCTCGCCCAGTACACGGCGCGCTTCACCGACAAGGAGGTAATCTGGTGGGAGGGGTTTTGCCCCACCCACCAAGACCTCACCCCCGAGGAGCTGCTCGAGACCAAAAATAGGCATCCGGACGCGGAAATCCTCGTCCATCCGGAATGCAGGCCGGAGGTAATCGACATCGCCGACTACGTGGCCAGCACATCCGGGATGCTGGCGCACGCGAAAAAATCGGTCAAGATGAAGTTCATCATCGGAACCGAGATCGGCCTCATCCACCCCCTGAAGAAGGGAAGTCCAGAAAAGGAGTTCATACCCGCGTCGGAGAAGATGATCTGCCCGGATATGAAGCTTACGACCCTAAACGACATATACGATTGCCTGGTCGAGATGAAGGGTGTGGTCGATGTTTCCGAGGAGATCAGGGCGAAGGCCAAGATATCTCTGGACAGGATGCTGCAGGTAAAGCGGGACGAATAGGGCCGCCGTGAGATTTTACCGAAGGGGGGATGAGGGGTGGAGGGGATTTTTTTACCCTAGAAATTTTGAAATTATTTTATCCACAAGGGGGAGACAAATGAGAAGAAAACCTGTTGTTTTTCTAATGACATCTTTGGCTCTATTTCTCCTCTCGGCTCCTTTGCTCGGTCAGGAGGATACCGGCGGGACAGAGCCTGCCGAAGGACTGGTGGAAGTGGGGCGTTATTCTTCGATCTCTAAACACCTCGATTCCACCACGGCGGTCCTCGTCTACGACATAAAAAATCTCTCGGTGGACGTCGTCAAGGCGGACGGATTCACGACCAAAGAGCTTCCGAAGACGGAAGAGCCCCTCGTGGTCAAGGTACGCCTCTTCAGGGACTCGATGCAGTCCCTTGACACGATGGCGCCGTTTCAGAACCAGGCGTATACGCTGTATAAAATTCTGATAGCTCCCGCCATTTCCGAGCTCTCCGGGATTTCGAGACTCGGGATCATCCCCGATTCCGGGCTCCATTACCTCTCCTTTGCGGCCCTGGTATCGAAGAGGGACGAGAAAAATGCCTTCATGCCCAATCCTAAATTTCTTATGCACAGCTTCGCGGTATTCTACGCGCCGTCGCTGGAGTTAATGGAAAAGGCGCTGAAGACCGAAAGGTCCGTAAACCTCGGCGGGCTCGTGATCGGCAACTGCCGCTATCCCTCCGGCTTTTCCCGCCTGAAACACGCACCCCTCGAGATGAAGGCGGTGGCGGAGAAGGTCCCGGGGGCGATCCTGTTGGAGAGGGACAGGGCGACTGAGACCGCCTTCAAGGCGGAGGTCGTAAAAGGCCCCCTCTCGGTAATCCACATCAACACCCACTCGAAGATAAAACGGGGCAACAGCGCCGAGTCGAGGATTCTTCTCACGGGCGGCGGCGGAGATGACGGGAAGCTCACCGTGGCCGAGGTGAAGGAGATTAAGCTCGATGTTAGCCTCCTTACCATCTCCGCCCCAAGGACGGGGCTGAGCTGGGGAAGGAAGGGGGGATTCCCCGCGGCGTTCATAAATTCGGGGGCGGATTCGGTCATGGCGCCAGTATGCCACATCGACAGGGGTGTTACGACCCAGCTGATGGATTTCTTCTACGACAACCTGAAAAGCTACGACAAGGCGGAGGCCTTAAGACAATCCCAGATAATGATCATCGACCTCGAGAAGGGGAAGGGATACAGGAGACTCGCCCACCCGGGATTCTGGGCGCCTTTTATCCTCTACGGAAGTTACAGATAGAAAGTCGGGAGGTGTGAAAGATCAAGGCCCTGGTAATCGGAGCGGGAACTTTCTTGGCGAAAAGCCTTATCCCAAGGCTTCTCAGCCTCGGCTTCAGCGTCAGGGGATTCGAATCCGAAGCGGTCGATAATCCCATCGAGGACGTGGAATACCTGACCGGGGATATAACCAAAAGCTCCACCATGTCCGAGATAACCCACGGGGTGGACCATATCTTCCACCTCCCGGGGCGACATCCCGAAGATAAAGGTCCTTCAGGCCAAAACCGGGAGGGGAAGGACCTCACCACCACGATCAAGCTTGCAAACATAGCAAAGAGCCTAGAGGTCATAAGCTTTGTCTATCTCTCCTCATCGGAGGTCTACGGCATTCCGAGGAGAATCCTCATATCCGAGAAGGAAAAGCGAAGGCCGATTTCAAGGAGGGGAAAGGACCTCCTGAGAATCGAGGATTACCTCATAAACACCATGGCCACGAGAGGCATCGGGGTCGTGATCGTCCGAACGCCGCCGATAACAGGCTGGGGGGCGCCGAGAGAATCCTTCCCAAGCCTCGTTCACGCGGCGAAAAGGGCGCTTACGGGGAGGTCCCTCCTCCTCGTCGGGGGCGGGAAGTACTCCGTGCAGTACGTGGATGTGGAAGACCTCGCATCGGCTCTCGTTAGGTCGATCAGGAAGGTGAAGCCGGGGTGTCTTACGCTCAACGTGGCGGCCGAGGACGTAATAAGCCAGCGGGACCTGGCTGACTTCTTCATCGATTTCTATCACAGCTCCTCTGGGATTATTCGCCTGCCCGCGGCCGCTATACCGTTTGTGGGCTTTTTACGCGGGCTGGGCACCCCCCCCTTCGCTACCGAATCCCACTTCCTCTTCTATCCCCAGACGATCATCGACACCTTCATGGCCAAGGAGCTCCTCCTCTACTCGCCCAAGAGGACGGTTGAGTCGATATCCGAGATGCTTAAGTCGTGGGACCTTGAGGGAACGGAGGGGGGGCCGGGGCCTACGGGAAGGGGATACGGCGTGCTGTTCAGAGATTTAGAAAAATAGAAGTCTTATCACAGATATTATATAGATTAGAAAGTCGTGTATAATTTGCGGCGGTAAATTATCTCTTACCAACATAATGAGGAGGATGAAATAAGAAGTCATAGACTGGTCCTTGTTCTATTTGTATTTACGTCATTTATTGTAATTCCAATTATCTGCAGCGCCGAGACAGCGGAGGAATGGACCAAGATGGGAATGAGCTGCGTCAACAAGGGAGAAAAAG
>CAZIWT010000012.1:18533-42603 GCA_964542895.1 uncultured Thermodesulfobacteriota bacterium | reverse complement strand
CGCTTTTTGCTTTACATCCGACATTTTTGTCACCTATATAAAAATAGAGTTTTTTATTCAAAAAACGTCCGAAACGGCAAACCGCTCTCTCTATCCGAAATCCCGTCCAAGGCAGATGCGGCCAAGACCTATTATGGGCCTTGCACATAGAAAAATTTAAAGATGAAGCCACCCCTTACCACAAAGGGAAAACGCTTCTTGGGCACCGCCCTTTTTTGAAAAATTCCCGGGAACCCCGTTTATGGTAGCAAATGACGTGAAAAGTGTAAAGAAATTTCTGCACTTTCGATTTTCCCTTTTGAGCTGTGTTGATTCCATCAGAAGAAATCCCCGGATATTACCGATAGCCGGAAGAGCGACAGATAGAGAGATTTTATCTGTTTCGAAGTCCGGTTTCGTGGTAGAATGGGCGGCCGTCATCAAAGACTGTTGAGGGATGTTATGGCAACTGCGCCCCGGAAAAACAGACGTCAAGAAAATCTATCTCAAAAGGTGGGCCGTAAAGAGGTAAGAAAAATCGGCGCAAAAAGAGGAGCGCCTCTTTCAAGATTAGGTTTAAAATCGGAGACGGGAAAGACCCTGATCGAGCTTATCGTCACGGCGGCGGTCTCTTTGATCATCATGGCCGTCGTCTTCCAATTCTTCGTGATTCAGAAGCGGAGGTACAGGACGGAGGATCTGCTCCTGAAGGCGCAGACGGACGGCGGCTTCGCGGTGGAGTACCTTACCGGGATCATCGAAAAGGCGGGGTACAACGTCAAGCACGGCACGGGGATCGAGGCCGCCTCGGATCACTATCTGGCCGTTACCTTCGACAGGGACGACGACGGCGTCATAGAGGCGGACGAGGTGATGACCATAGCCGTCAACAGGGACTATCGGAACCTGTCTGGAGGGGAGAGGCCGACAGAGATAGTCCACGATCCCCTCCTTTCAAGAATTTACGGCAAGGCCTCCCACGAATACCTCTTCGACCTCTACTTCGATATGGACAAAGACGGCGTAATCAACTATGACGAGCGGTTTGTCTCCGGATACGATCTGGATGAAGAGCCGAACGATTTAGATCAAAGGCAGGGGGGCGCTATCAAGCTCTTTCTCTCAAGACCGGCCGAGGGCTACGGCCTTTATCTCTACACGCTGAGGCTCTACGACGACAAGAAACAGTACAAGGCCGGGGATGTCCATACAGGCAATCCCTACATCGTGAACCCGAAGCCGGATCTCATAGTCGAGAACGTGGATAACTTCATCATCCGCTACTTCGATATGGAGGGGTTGCCCCTTCCCGCCGTGGTGGACAAAAACGGGAACAGGAAGATCCCCGCGCCCCCCTACTTCCTCACGGCGTGGGAGATGTCGATGGTAAGGAGGGTGGAGTTTGAGATGCTCCTCAAGATGGACCTTAAGGGGACGAGGAAAGCGGGCGGGGCCGAAGGGGGCTACGTGCCGGGGAGTGTGGCCACGTACGACGAGTCGGGAAGGCCGAAGGGGTGGTCATGCGGGGACGCCGGCTTCCCCGACCGCGAGCTGTGCGGCGATCTTGACGGGTGGGACTGCTTTTTCTCCGTGTGCCGGGACAGGCGATACCCGGAGCTTGGTGATTTCGTTCCCTACAGCGACGACTTAAAAAGGACCCTTTTTGCGGGATCGGTGACCCCGAAGAACCTCAACGTCAGCCTCCCGGAAAAGAACCCGTACGGGTATATAGATGATAAGTGTTACGAGGATTCCTTCGACGACTACGTCGAGGGGGGCGCCGCCCACCGCTGGGACCCCCCCGAGGGGATCTGGGCGGTAAGGGAAGTCTTTCGGGGAGACAAGGTCTACTCGGAAAAGACGGGGAGACTCCTCGCCAGAAAGAGCCTTATCGCCGAGACGGGGGCGGAGCTCTTCTGGAAGACAAGGGGGAGAAACAAAGGCTACGACAACTACGAGGTGGTAGTCGATATTTTTTTTCACAACGACGCCGACTCCTCCTTCGGCGGGACGAATGCGGGATTGATCTTGAGGATGAGCGATCCCGCAAAATATTACACCGTCATGATCAGAAACGAGAGCGGTGAGACCGGGGACGACGGCAACGACTTCAGATTCGCCAGGTACAACGGCACGTTCAAGTCCGTTTACGGCGCCGAACTCGGGGGGCCGTTTGCGATCGGGAAGAGGTACCGCCTTGTTGCAAGGTGTGTGGACAACGCTTTCAAATGCGGCGTCTTCAGCATCGATCTCTTCGGCAACCAGACAAAGTTAGACGACTTTACGTGGACCGACGAGAAGAACGCCTTCCCCCAGGGGCCGCCGGGGCTCAGGGTCTTCAACGCCGGCGCCTCCTTCGACAACTTCACCGTCTGCCCGATCTTCAAGGGGGAGTGATTGAAAAGGGGACGATGAAAACTTACCCTTGCCGCTTCCGAGCCTGCCCCATCTTTTGTTCATAAGATCATTGTGCAGTTGGGCCGATGGGAAAAATCCCACCCGCTCCTTTCATTTACAGGAAACGGAAAGTTGATTTGAGGGGGGCGATCTACAAGTGGAAGAGGTTCTTGGCGTTTTCGTATACCCACATCCTCTTTACCTCCTCCTTTAAGGGGAGCTCCATCACGCCGTCGGCCAGCTGCTTTATTGAAAGGCCCATAAACAGCCAGGTGGAGCCGAAGAGGATCCTATCCTTTAAAATCGAGTTTCCGTACCGGATCAGCGTCTCCCATCCCGCCCCCGGCATTCCGAGGTACTTCGGGATGTAAGAGGCTATGTCGATGTAGATGTTTTTGTTTCGCCACGCCACCGCCACCATCTCCTCCACCCAGGGCCAGCCGCCGTGCCCGGCTATCATCTTGAGCTCCGGGAAGTCCTGCGCCACGATGTCAAGATAAATTGGGCGCTCCACCTCCATTGTGTGGGTGGAGTAGTTTATCGAAAGGTGAAACCAGACGGGGATGTCGAGCTCCACGCAGGTGGAGTAGAGGGGGTACATCTTCGCGTGGTGGGGGGGAATCTGAAACATGAAGGGGCGAACGGCGATCCCTCTCAAGCCCAGGTCGTAGCTCCTCCTTATCTCCCTGACGGCGTCCATCCCCTTTAAGGGATCGATCCCCGCAACGCCGATGAACTTTTCCGGATACCTCTTTACCATGTCGGCGTAGTAGTCGTTGGGAAGGCCCGCGATCCCGCTCTTGCTCTCCTCGTCCAGGTTGAAGATGACCGCCTTTTCCACCCCCATCTCGTCCAGCTGTTCCATGAACTCCTCGATGGGTGTGATGAGGGGCTGCATCTTTGGCTTAAGCTTCTCCTTCAGCTCGTCGTTGGAAAGCGTCGTCTTCATTTGGTAAAGCTCCTCCGGCGTCATCCCGAGGATCGGGGCGACCCTGGGGCCAAAGACGTCCTTCAGGTAGCCGGCCATCTGGGGGGGAAGGGACGCTATCATGTCCAGCATGACCTCTTCCGTCGGGAGGTAGCAGAGGGAGTCGATAATCTTGTATTTTTCGTTTTCGCCCATTTCTTGACTCAAAGCTCCTTTCTCTTCTCTAATATCTTAAAGCCGATCTCCAATCAGCCGCGACCATATTTGTTAAGCTTTACAGGCCGCTCCTTTCACTCCGACGGGGACAGGGGGAAGCGGCGGATTATTTCTCGGCCTTGCTCCCCGCGGCGACCTTAGCGAAGAGCCTGCCCAGGCGGGCGGCGATCGTCTCCAGCTGGAGCTGCCTCCCCATCGATATCTCCGGGGCGAAGTGCCTGATGATGTCAAGCTCCTCCTCGGTGGGCAGCGTCGTCGTTTCGAGGTTATCCGCTACACTTAAATCCCAAGGGATGTCGGCCTTTACGTCTTCCACAGTGGCCCCCGGGTGTAGGCCGGAGAGGTACATCTCCTTCGTGTCGGGATCGAACTTGAAGACCCCCTTGGTGCTTATCAGGACGCTCGGCCCGGAGCCCTCCGGCATCCCCGCCTCGTACCTGGAGTTGCCTCCCTCGACATAGCCGGGGGATGTAAAATAATCCAGCTTCTCCACGAACTCGCCCCCCCGCATGGTGAGGACGGCGCGGTTCGCGTAACCCACGAACTCCGGCGCCCCGCCCGCCCCCATCATCCTGATGTCGAAGTTGTCCGGGTCGCCGATATAGCTGGAGTTCATGTTGCCGTATCTGTCTATCTGACCTACCCCCAGAAAGGTCACGTCCACGTAGCCCCGATTAACGACCGTGGTGAAGATGTCCACCATGTCGCAGGAGTAGGTAAATCCCCTGGTGCAGCTCACGTCCGCTATGTGGAGGGGCACCTTGAACGGCTCCATCCCGTAGATGCCCGCCTCCGTGATGATGACGATGTTGGGGGCGTGGGTGGCCCTGGCAAGAACCCCCGCCGCCATGGGTATCCCCTGCCCTATCACCACCATCTCGTTGTCGTTTATCTCCTTTGCGGCCCTGGCGACAATCAGCTCGTCTATCGTATATCTAATCCCCATCGATCAGCACTCCTTTCTTGTCCAGCATGTCAATAAACTCCTCTATGCTCATTCCCAGCTGCTCCGAGTTGTCGTTCTCGTCCCAGATCCTCGTGAAGGGAAAGCCGTAGTCCGCCGGCGTGCTCTCGAAGGGCTTCGCCTTGAGTGTTTCGAGCGTGTCCCCGCCAAACTTCTCTATGTAGTGATCTATATATTCCTTTCGATCGGAGACTTCGTAGATCCACTCGTCGAGCCACGCCTTCATTCCCTTTTGTGACTGGGAGGACGCAACGAAGAGCGCCCGAAAGGGCATGTCGTAATCGTAGTGGCCGGCGAGCTCCGAGGGGTGCGCCCCGAAGGGGCACTCGACCACCGCGGCCACCTTGTGCGCAGGGACAATGGTAAGATGGGGGGAAGACTTGATCACGTCGCTCTCAACTATCTTTTCGGTGGAGAGGATCACCCTCTTTGCGGCCAACGCCGCCCACTTGGAGTTTATCATCGCCCCCCAGAGCTGGCCGTTCCCCGCCCTGTCCGCCCGTTGGACGTGCATCAGGGCGACGTCCGGGTTGTACCCCTTGACCAACAGGACCCTATTTCCGGTAAAGGGGTCTTCCACCTCGGCAAATCTCTGGTCTCCTAAAAAGCCGTTTCTCTTTACGACGTCGGTCACCCTGATTCCACCCATCACCGGGATGAAGGGGTATCCCATCGCCCCGGCCTTCATCATCGAAAGCAGCGTGTGGTTTGTCATCTCCTCCACCTTTACCCTCCCCTCCTTCATCGCCCTGTCCATGGGGGTGACCAACCTCTTTCCACCCGCCCTGAAGTTGTATGCCAGAACCAGCCTGTCTATGGTTCCCGTCTCTATGAGCTGGTCTATCTCCTCTATCCCCCCCTGCTGGAAGCAGAGGAGGTTTTTCTTCTTCTGCCTGATCAGCTCGTGGGCCAGCGCCAGGGGCATCGAGTAGAGGCAGTTTGCGAAGACGAAGGATTCGCCGTCCTTTATGAATTTTCCCACGGCCTCTTTTGCTGTCATCAACTTGTCCGGCGCCATATATTTTTCCACTCCGGTTTTCGCCATATTTGCCCCTCCGTTATAATATCTGTCGGCCACGATTTTCAAAGCAAAGGGGAAATTGAACATTATTTGAGATAACGAACAATCCCCCCCTATTAAAAACTTCCATCATCATTACAATTCAAAATAACAGCTATATTGATACCCCTTTTGCGACACCTCTCTATCGAAGGTCATCTATCTTGGTGATATCTGCGATGTGCAAACATCCACAGTCCAAAGACATCCTTTAGGTGCGGACATTCTATGGAAAAATAACAACGGGAGTCAACTATCAAAAGGTACCGGGGTTTGTTCAATTTGGTCAAAAGATATACCTATTAAAACTCATTAGGATTGAATGTCCATGTTGTCGAGCACCCTCCACTCTGCTTCAAGCTCCTTCCAGTCGAGGCGCGGGCTGTCCTTTTCCTTCTGTTTTATTGCCAAAGCACAATAATCATCGCCCATCGAAGTGCATTTTACCTCCTTCGATTCTGTTGGCTTTCCTGAAAAACGAAGAGAAACGGTCTCTGCAATTCCCTCGATATAATTGAGGAAAATAACACAGGCCGGCCTTGTTGATGATATACAGTGGGATTCGTAGGAGTTCCAAACCTTAAAAAAGATCATGTGATTTCCGTCAGGGCCGATTTTTGTGGAAAAACTCGTCCTTCCCCAACCCAGTAGCGGGAAGAGAAAACTAATGAGTCCGTATAGGGACATAAGTGCACTATCAAATTCTTTCCATCCATAGTCTAATTGTGCTTTTTCCCCTACGGCGATTCCCGCTTTTTTGGACACATTGCGTAGTATTGCGTCCCTACCTCTGTCTGTCAGGACATCTGCCATTACCTCTTTGAATGTCATCATCGAGTTTAGGGGATATACAGTTAAAATGGAACTTCCGATTCCGGTAAGGCATCTGCTTTTTCCGTCCCACTTAAGGAAATCGGGGATATTCCCCTCCTCGATAGACACTGGAAGGACATATTCATCGTTGAATTTTGTAAATGCGTCAAAGCCCGGTTTTTCTTGACCTTCTTTTTTTGCTTCCAATTTTTCAAGGAGCATTCTTATTGTCATCATGAGGGCATCTCTTCCCTCGATCTTTTCTATTTCATCAAAGAAAGCATCCATAAAACCCTTTCGCATTAGGATTAATCGCTCCTCCTTACCTTCTTTCAAAAGCAAAATAGTGCCGTCCTCTTGATTCCATCTAATCTTTTTTTTGCCCATGTTTAATGCTTTATGATTGAAATAGCCTCAATTTATCTTATCATTCCGAGGGCCCGAAGACCCTTCTGACCTCCTTGAACGCCTCGTCGGCGACGTTGATCGATTTCTCTATGTCCGCCCTCTCGTGGGCGGCGCTGACAAACCAGTTGTGGTGCGGGTGGAAGAAGACGCCCCGCTTTATCGCTTCGACCGAAAACAGCTGGCTGTTTCTGAAGTCGCCCCTGTCCTTGAAGGTCATAAATTGTGTCGCCGGGGGTCCCGTTACCTCGACCTCCAGATCATGGGCCTGGGCCATCTCTTCTAATCCCGCCTTGAGGAGCTCCCCCATCTTCTTTATCTTTTCAACAACGTTGTCACGTTTCAAGATTTTCAGGGTGGCAAGGGACGCCGCCATTGGGACGGCGGAGAGCCAGTAGCTTCCCGTGTAGAACACGCTGGAGGCGCTTATCCTCATCTTCTCCGTTCCCACCATTGCGGAAAGGGCATAGCCGTTGGCGATCGCCTTGCAGTAGCAGGAGATGTCCGGCTTAAAGCCGAATAGCTCGTGGGAGCCCTGGAGGTTAAGCCTGAAGCCGGCCCTGATGTCGTCCAGGATCAGGATTATTCCCTCCTCGTCGCAGGTCTTCCTGACACCCTGCCAGTATCCCTTGGGCGGCATTACCTGATTCGCCCATGTCGGGTGGTGATACGGCGTGAGGATCGTGCCGGCTATCTCGCCCTTGTATTTTTCCACCGCCTCGTTGAATTCGTTCAGGTCGCCCCACGTTACGAAAACGAGATTCTGAACATCCTCGTCTATGACGCCGGCGTGTCCGGGGCCCGAGGCCCACGGCGCCGTCCCGTGGTAGGCACCCTTCGCCATGATGATCTTCTTTCTCTTCGTGTGGTGTCTCGCGATCATCAGGGAGTGGTTGGTCATGTCGGCGCCGTTCTTGCCGAAGACCACCCAGTCCGCTATGGGGATAAGCTTGTTGATATGCTCGGCGAGCTCCACCATGATCTCGCCCGGGTGGTTGCAGATATCAGCCTTCTTCTTCTGCTCCTCGGCCGCCTTGTCCACCTCCGGGTGGTTGTAGCCCAGGACCATCGGGCCGTAGCTGCACATGTAGTCTATATACTCGTTTCCGTCAACGTCCCAGTACTTGCATCCCTTTGTCTTCTCTACGTAATAGGGAGATGCCAGGGGGGCGACGATAACCGGCGTCAAGTGGCCGTATATCCCCTGGGGGATTACCTTCGCCGCTCTCTTGAAAAGCTTGATCGAGTTTTTATATCTATCCGTGTCTTTAGTCATTTTTTCCTCCGATACTTATAACCGTTTACCGCTTCAAGTTGCTTAAAACGCCTATTCGAGATATTCGCCCGCCTTCTCCATCAATATCGCAAGCTGCTCGACAAAGGCAAGAGATCCGGAAAGCTCGATATCTCCCAGCGCTACGGCCGCCATCATGTCAAGCTGATTGGTGAACATCGCGTAGGCGATCTCGAAGTTCTTAAAGCCGAGATAGACGTTGTAGTCGTCCGGCCTACCCTTTACGGCCTTGAAGTCCTTACCCTTCTTAACGACATAAACCGAAGGTCCCCCCTTTGCCCCGTCCTTGATCTCCACGTGGGCGATCCCGTCCGGAACCTTCTTTGCTATATCCGCCATCGACTCGTCCGCCTGCCCCACCTGGGCCGCCCCCATAACTGCGGCGTAGAGGAGGAGGGTGGCGATCAAGTCTCTCGCCTCGCCCTTCGGATTCTTCTCATTCATATAGCGATCGAGGATATCGGCGATCTTCTCGAACTTATTGGTGAGCCCCAGCTTCAACAGACCCTTAACGGGAAGCGGCATTCCGAAGCCCTTTTTGGCCAGCATGTTCGAAACTACCTTGTGCGATATAAACACCAGGCTGATGGACGATTTCTTCTCCTTTCCCGGCGTAACGACGATGCCGTCGTCTACAAACTCCACCTGGGCGGCAAGGTCGTCCGGGGCGGAAAACTGAATTATGCCCTTAAGGCCCTTCACAATCTTTTTTGCATCCTTGTCTTTCTTTGCTATCTCCTCAAAGAGCGGAAGTATCGCGTAGAGAAACAGCCTTGCTTTAACTAAATTCTCCGACATGTATATTCCTCCTTAAAAATCTTAATACTCTATCTTAGCACCATAGAATAGCAGATGACTCATCATATGACCAATCACACCATGACGGCTCCCGCAATTTGGTCGAGATAATATTCAGCTCATAAGGCCGACAAACCCACCATCCCCCGACCCCCCAATCCCCCAATCCCGTATCATTCTTCGGATTTGCCATTCGCGACAATCCAGACTTTGCCCGACCCCCCCCAATCATTACACTCCCCCCGATCCGCCATTCGGCCCGGCCCGTTAAGTTCCGGGAAACTTCGGCTTTCTCTTCTCGCCGAAGGCGGAGATCGCCTCGAAAAAGTCGTCAGACGGCAGGATGTTGGCGCTCCTGTTGGCGACGTAGTCGAGGCCGTCGGCGACGCTCTTATCCCTGCAGTAGTGGATCACCTCCTTGGCTGACATGACCGCCAGGGGCGACTGCTCGGCGATCTCTTCGGCCAGCGCCTCAGCCCCTTTAAACAGGGCGTCCACGTCCGGATAGATCTCGTTTACGAGGTTTATCTCTTTTGCCCTGTCTGCGCTGATGTTCCTCGTTGTATAGGTAAGCTCCTTGGCGTGACCTTCGCCGACTATCCTCGGAAGCCTCTGGAGGGTCCCCGCGTCCGGGACTATGGCGACCCTCGCCTCCCTGACGGAGAAGGTCGCGTCTTTTGCGGCCAGGCGGATGTCGCAGGCGGTGATGATGTCCACCCCCGCACCGATGCAGTAGCCGTGGACCGCGGCTATCACCGGCTTTCTGCACTTGTCGAGGGACGTTATGGAGTCCTGGAGCTTCAGTATCTTCTTGACCATCTTGAACCTCTGCCCCCCCATGACCTCCTTTTCGGTCAGCCCCGGCACCTCGGGGGCCATCCCTATGAGGTCAATCCCCGCCGTGAAGCACTTCCCCCTTCCGGCCAGGATTACGGCCCTTATCTCGTCGTCATCGTCGATCTCCGCCATCACCTCGATGATCTCTTTCCAGAAATCGGGTCCGCAGGCGTTCAGCTTATCCGGGCGGTTCATGAAGACCCAGGCGATAGTTCCCTTCCTTTCAACATCAAAGACCTTATACTTTTTTGTCATTATAATCCTTTCGCTACTCTAAATTCAACAAAGGTCCAAGCCATTATCCAAACTCTAAATCTGAAACGTTAAATACCAATCTTACTAATATAATAGGCGGCCCTTCGTGTCAAGATTTTTTAGAGAAAATGTTGCATGTAAAAGAGCGTGCTATATTCGACATATTTTTATTCCTTAATGAAAGAATTTATGCTATTATCATGTCCTGTTCACAAAAGAGATTTTTTTAACACCGTATTCTCTTTTTGACAAGCGTTTCCGATGGAGGAGGGAGAAGATTACCGTCTAAATCGATAAAATGAAGATCTGGTAAAAACGGGTTGACGGGGTGCCGCGGAACGGATTGTTTGATCTAAAGGCCTGAAGACAACTAATTTCGGAATTTTACATCTCGTATATGAAATGAAGATCGGAGGACAAGATGAAAGGGAAGGATTTTGAAGCGACCTGTATAAACACGATCAGGCTTCTTTCGGTGGACGCGGTCGAGAGGGCCAAATCGGGCCATCCCGGGATGCCGATGGGTGCCGCGGCTATGGCGTATACGCTCTTTACGAAGTTTCTGAGATTCAACCCGAGAGACCCCGGCTGGCCCGGAAGGGACAGGTTCATCCTCTCCGCCGGCCACGGCTCGATGCTCCTCTACTCCCTCCTCCATCTCCTCGGGTACGATCTCAGCCTCGATGACATCAAGGACTTCAGGCAGTACGGGAGCAAGACCCCGGGCCACCCGGAGTACGGGCATACCCCCGGCGTGGAGATGACCACGGGGCCTCTTGGTCAGGGATTCGCCAGCGGCGTGGGGATGGCGATAGCCCTGAGGCACCTGGCCGCCCGCTACAATAAGAAAACTTTCAAGCCGGTAAACGACTCCGTCTTCGGTATTTTGGGGGACGGCGACCTGATGGAGGGGGTGAGTGCCGAGGCGGCGTCCCTGGCGGGACACCTGGGGCTCTCGAACATCGTCTACCTCTACGACGACAACAATATCTCCATCGAGGGGAGCACGAGCATCACCTTCACCGAAGATGTGACGGAGCGGTTCAACGCCTACGGCTGGCGGGTCTTTACGGTCCAGGACGGAAACAATGTTAAAAATATCTCCACCGCAATAAAAAAGGCGATAAAAGAGGAGGAGAGGCCCTCCCTCGTCAGGGTGAGCACCCACATAGGCTTCGGCAGCCCCAAGGCCGACTCAGAGTCCGCCCACGGTGCTCCCCTGGGGGAGGAGGAGGCGGTAAAGACCAAGGAGAACCTCGGTTGGCCGACAGAATCCAAATTTTACGTGCCGGACGGGGTAAAGGAGTTCTTCGAGGGGGTCGGGAAGAGGGGGGAGCTGCTCAACGACAAATGGAACGCCCTTATGAATGAGTACTTGAGGCGGTATCCCGATGAGGGGAGGGAGCTGAGCGATATCTTCGAGAATAGGCTGCCGAAAGGGTGGGAGAAGGCGCTCTCCATCGAATTTACGGCGGACAAGAAGATCGCCACGAGGGCGGCCTCTGGAAGGGCGCTGAACGCCCTCGCCGGGGCGCTGCCTAACATGATGGGGGGCTCGGCGGACCTCGCTCCATCAAACAACACATATATGAAGGATTTCCCGGAGTTTCAGAAGGGATCTTACGACGGGAGGAACATCCGCTTCGGCGTCCGGGAGCACGCAATGGCGGCCGCCCTGAACGGCATGGCCCTCTGCGGATTGATCCCCTACGGCGGGACGTTTCTGGTCTTCGCCGACTATATGCGCCCCTCGATAAGGCTGGCGGCTCTGATGGGGCTGGGCGCCATATACGTCTTCACCCATGACAGCATAGGGGTCGGGGAGGACGGGCCCACCCACCAGCCGGTGGAGCACCTGGCAAGCTTGAGAATAATCCCGAACCTCACGGTTATCAGGCCCGCCGACGCCGCGGAAGCCGCAGAGGCGTGGAGGCTGGCTGTGGAAAACAGGAAGGGCCCCACCGCCCTCATCTTAACAAGGCAGGGACTCCCGATCCTCGACAGGAAGAAATACCCGAAGGCGGCCGAGATCAAGCGGGGGGCCTACGTACTTACGGACGACGGCGGCACGCCGGACGTGGTACTGATCGGCTCCGGCTCCGAGGTGCCCCTCCTTCTCGACACGGCGGAGAGGCTGAGAAAAGACAAGGTAAAGGTCAGGGTCGTAAACATGGCGAGCTTCGAGCTCTTCGACGCCCAGGGTAAGGCGTATCGGGAGAAGGTCCTCCCGCCGGGGATATTTAAAATTGCGGTGGAGGCCGCGTCCCCCACCGGCTGGGATAAATACGTCGGGGATAAAGGGACGATCATAGGAATGGAGAGGTTCGGCGCCTCCGCCCCCGGAAGCGTCCTCTTCGAGAAGTTCGGCTTTACCCCCGGTGCGATACAGAAGGCCGTGAAGAAGCTTCTTAAATAATAAACACTCAATTAGGAGGCTGAGATAAAAATGCCACTTACCGGAACCAGAGAGATGTTTGAAAAGGCGTACAAGGGCGGATACGCCGTCGGCGCCTTTAACGTAAACAACATGGAGATAATCCAGGGGATCGTGGAGGCGGCCACAGAAGAGAGGGCTCCCCTGATACTGCAGGTGAGCGCCGGGGCGAGGAAGTACGCCCGCCACGAGTATCTGATCAAGCTCGTGGAGGCGGCGCTTCTGACCACCGATCTCCCCGTGGCGCTCCACCTCGACCACGGAGACAGCTTCGAGATCGCCAAGTCGTGTATAGACGGCGGCTTTAGCTCAGTGATGATAGACGGATCGAAGTTCCCGTTCGAGGAGAACGTCCGCCTCACAAAGGAGGTAGTGGACTACGCCAAAAAGACCGGGATACCGGTGGAGGCGGAGCTGGGAAAGCTCGCCGGCATCGAGGACGCCGTGAAGAGCAAGGAATCGGTCTTTACCGACCCGGACGAGGCGGTCGAGTTCGTGGAAAAGACCGGGTGCGATTCCCTGGCGATATCGGTCGGGACCTCCCACGGTGCCTACAAGTTCAAGGAGGAGCCCCAGCTCGATTTCGAGCGCCTCGAGATAATAACCGAAAAGCTCCCCGGATACCCCCTGGTGCTTCACGGGGCGTCTTCCGTGCTGCCGGACCTCGTTAAGACGGCGAACAAGTACGGGGCAAAGCTCCCGGGGGCCAGGGGAGTGCCTGAAGACATGATAAAGCGGGCCGCCGCACTGGGGGTCTGCAAGGTGAACATCGACACCGACCTGAGGCTCGCCATGACCGCCACCATAAGAAAGTACATGGCGGAAAATCCGGCGGACTTCGACCCGAGAAAGTACCTCGGCCCCGCCAGGGATGCGATAAAGGAGGTTGTCAGGCACAAGCTGAAAGATGTCCTTGGGTGTGCCGGCAAGGCGTAGTTGGCTTTCCCCGTTTGATAGGTTAGTCCGTTTAGGTGAAGGGAATTATTGTGTTGGGACGAAGGGAAAGGTCCCGGCGGTTTTAAGATTCGACAACCGGCTTCGACGGGGACGATGGGTATCGGCGGGCCGGCCGATGGGCGGAAAGACGGTGGAGCGCGGGCAAATCAAGCGACTGAATATCGGGGCACGGCAATTCTAATAAGACGGGATGGAGCGGAGCAAGACAAGATAAAATCATTAAGGCGGAGGGGGCGACCTCTCCGCGAGATATTTAAAGAGATTTTTTAACCCAAAAAACCTCTCCCTCATTCCCTCCCGTTGCTAAAATAGGATATGCAGGTTCCCTGTTTTTAACGGAAGTGACGCTTTTCGCCGGCTCCAATCCGACAGGGAATTTAAAATACCTCTCCCGGCAAGACAAAGAAAGACACGACCTCATTCCCGGCTTGATCGGGAGCTCACAATGTCATTCCCGGCTCAATCGGGAATCCAGAAAAAATTCGCTCTGAATCTTGAGTCTACCCGGATGCCTCGACCTCCCTCGGCGATTCCAATCGACCTTAAAAGCGCCCTCCCTCCATTTCGAGTTTGGATAAACCCTTTCCCCGCCGCCGGCGCCGTTGAGGCCTCCCCACTGTAGCACATCTTCCCGGGCGGATATTCCCACAAAAAAGCCCTCACCCCCGATGCCCTAATCGGGGCGGAACTCCCCCTTTCCCCAATCCGGCTCCCTATCCGTCCCTCCTTCACAGAGGCCGGGATGGAGCTTGTTCGCCTTGTCCCTGTCGCGCTCGGCCATCTTCGGATTTCCCAGCATCATAAAGACCTCCGCCCTCTTGCAGTACGCCTGGGCCTTGAATTTCTTCTCGCCCTCCGAATACTTGGAGATGGCGCTCGAGAAGTCTGTCAGTGCCGAGTTATAGTTCTTCTGCTCAAAATATATCAGAGCCCTGTTGAAGTAGGACGGCGCGAAGGTGTCGTCGTTGAGAACGGCCTTTCCGTATTCCTCAAGGGCGAGTTCCGGCTTCCCGGCGGATTTGTAGATTATCCCCCTCAGGTTGTAGGCCCGGGCGAATCCAGCGTCGATGGTCGTTACGGTCTCGAGCTCCCTCAAGGCGCCGTCGGTGTCACCCCTTTTGAAATATATGATCGCATTTTCGTAGTGCGCCTCCGGGAGGTTGTACGACAAGGCGATGACCCTCCTGATATCTGCCGTAGCGAGGTCAAGCTTCCCCTGCTTCGAGTAGACCTGTGCCCTCTTGAGCCGGACCTTCGCCTCCCCCTCGGTGCCACCCCCGTACAGATCGAGGGACCTGTCGAGGTTGATGATCGCCTCGCCGTAATTTTTCGCTTCGTACGCAATGACTCCGAGGCTGTAGTGTCGTCTCGCCTCGTTGATCTTATCCTCGTCCACCGCCGCCGTGCCTGGCTCTCCAACCCTGGGGGGAGTAACGCAGCTCACTACGATAAGAGCGAGAAGGGACATAAAGGCCGAGTAAAAAAGCTTCTTCAATGAAATATATCTCCTTGGTAATTATTAGCTCCGATTATAATCGATCCGGTCCGAAATATCAATTCGAAAGATCAATTCAGATCAATTCCAGAGTGGATAGAAAACTATTTCATGGGGCGAATGATGTGGCTGAGCCTCACCCTCAAATCTCCCGCACTCGATACCCTCGATCCCCCCACGTGGAACGCATAAGTCACGAGCTTCCCGTACGGATCCCTGAACGTGTAGAGGATAAGATAATTTGCGTTGCTTGAGCCCACCGTGCTGACGTTGACCAGCTCCCCGGCCCCCGCTGGAATCGCTTCCGAGGGGGCTATCTCCGGCGCCTCGGCAAAGGCATAAATTGAGAATATCGCCATCGAAAACAGGGTCAGAATAAAAACAAACCTCTTCATGGAAACCTCCGATTTTTTCGTGTAAAAAAATTTACGAGCTTCAAATCCTGTGGCCCAAAAGACCTTACATATCTACTATTATAGAGATTAAGTGAGGCGGTGTCAAATGAGGCGTATTTAGTCGAAGGGAGCCCCTTTCAACCTCGATTCTCTATAGACCTTGACGGAAGCGCTCTTGTCCCATATAATTGAAAAAATTTCCAAATGCAATTCACGAAATATCCTTTTTCCCCGATGACAGTGCGGTCAAGGGGGAGAGAAAAGGGGGTGAGCCGTGAACATGACGATCGAATTCTACGAGCGTCACCTTAAGGATAAGTTCAGAAACATCGACGGGCTGACTAAAGATGAGCTCTCGTGGCTCCTTTCCGTCCACGACAAGAAGATAGAATACTTCAAGGAGGAGCGAAAGATGCACTTCGGGGCCTTCGCCCTCGTCACTATCCTATTTTTCATAATACTCCCCCAGGCTCTTTCGGGAGGCGAGTACTCCTTCCCGCTGATGCTCCTCGAGGGGCTGCTCTTGATCCTGATAATCCCCTACGTCTTCTACTACGCGTGGTACGAGAACCGGTTGAGGAAGATCGAGTCGTTCTATTTCGTCATCCTCGAAGCGTTGAACAAAAATTCGGAGAGAAAATAGAAAGGCCATAAACGTTGACCGATGATAATTTCTGCCCCAAAGACGAATTAGATCGGTCAAAATCAAAACGGCGGTAGAAAAGGATTTACACGCCTGTCAAAAGTTGGTAGTATAGTGCCATGAATTTTCTTCAACAGAACGCCCCGGTCATCGTCGGTATCTTGTCGTCACTGCTCCTTCTCCTGGTCGTCTTTGTCGCCGTTATCCTGTACCGAGCGGGACGGGGCAAAGGGGCCGGGATTGATGCCGCGGACGACCTTCACCGGCAGTTCGCCGAGGTCTTCGAGAGGAACACCAAGGCGGTGAACGATCAGCTCTTCAACGTGATGGGGAAGGTCAACGAACAGCTCAAGGGCGTCCAGGGGTTGATAGACAAGAGGCTGGAGACAAACGCCAGGGCCGTGGCGGAGCGTTTAAAGGAGAACAGCCAGTCGATGGAGAGGACCAGGGAGAACGTAAATCAAAGGCTTGAAAAAGTAAATAAATCCCTGTCGGGCCTCGAGAGCGCCCAGGAGAGGATCTTCGAGGTGGGAAAGGATATTTTAGAGCTTCAGGATATCTTGAAGGCCCCCAAGCTCAGAGGCGGGCTGGGGGAGTTCTTCTTAGAGGACTTTTTGAGGCAGATACTCCCCCGCAACAACTTCCAGACCCAGTTCGCCTTCTCTACCGGGGAAAAGGTGGACGCCGTCATCAAGTTCGGAAGCGGTATCGTCCCCGTCGACTCCAAGTTCCCGATGGAAAATTTCAAGAAATATATAACTGAGACGGGCGATAACAAAAAGAAGTTCAAGGCCGTCTTCGCCAAAGACGTTAAAAAACATATCAATGACATAGCTCATAAATATATCCGCCCGGACGAGGGGACCTTCGAGTTCGCCCTTATGTACATCCCAGCGGAAAATATCTACTACGAGACGATTATTCGAGACGAGGAGCTGGGCGATGAGAAGTCCATCTTGAACTACGCCCTGGCAAACAGGGTCATCCCGGTTTCCCCGAACAGCTTCTACGCCTACCTCCAGGCGATCGTCATGGGGCTTAAAGGTCTCCAGATAGAGGAGAGCGCCCGGCTGATGTACGGCCACCTCGAGCGGTTGAAGAGCGACCTTACCAGGTTCAAGGAGGACTTCGACACCCTGGGGAATCACCTCAAAAACGCCCGGAACAAGTACGACGACGCCGGGGGGAAGCTGGGGAAGTTCGAGGACAAGCTGATAAGCGGGCCGCCGGGGGGTACAAAGGCGATAGAAGAGGATTGACGGGGGGCCGAGAGACATATTTTCGATGGGAATCGAAGCGGATGGTTTTTCAATGCGGTCGTCATTTTTAATGTTTTTGTGCCGAGTCTTTTTGCGCACCGCTTTGAAGAGGGGAAATGTAGAGGCGGGAGGCGCAAACAACGGGTTTTTGAAAACGGCGCAAGATTCCGTTGAGCTAATAAGATACGTACTATTGCGGAGAGGAGGGGGTTGATGACACCTTCTGATATAATAACTTCTAACGTAATAAATATTGCCGTTACCGGTGCGGCGGGGAGGATGGGAAAGATGGTCATCGGCGCCATATACGGGGACGACCTGCTCAAGCTCTCTGGAGCCGCCGAGGCACCGGGCAATCCCGCTATAGGCACGGACGCCGGAGCGGGCGAGCTCGGCGTTCTAATTACCGATGATATTAAAACCGCAATCGACGGGGCCGACGTCCTTATAGACTTCTCGACGCCGGAGTCGACCCTGAAGGCGGTCTCCATCGCCGCCGATAAAAAAGTCGCCTTCGTCACCGGCACCACCGGAATCGACGAAGACGGGGCGGCCGAGATAAAGAAAAAATCAGAAACAATCCCGATCGTCATGGCGCCCAATATGAGCATGGGGGTTACGCTCCTCTTCAAGCTCGCGGGGGAGGTGGCGGAGCTTTTAGGGGACGACTTCGATGTGGAGATAGTGGAGGCGCACCACAACCAGAAGGTGGACGCCCCGAGCGGAACGGCAAAGAGGCTCTTCGAGATAATCTCAAGGGCCCTGAAGAGAAATGCGAAGGAGGTGGGAGTCTACGGCAGGGAGGGAGCCGTCGGCAGGCGGACGGGAAAGGAGATCGGGGTATTCGCCGTGAGGGCGGGCGACATCGTGGGGGAGCACACCGTGATCTTCGGCGGGATCGGCGAGAGGCTGGAGATCGTCCACAGGGCGCACAGCCGAATGACCTTCGTCAAGGGCGCCCTCAGGGCCTCCAAGTGGATAAAGGGGAAACCCCCGGGGCTCTACAACATGAACGACGTCCTGGGAATTTAGGGCCGTGGCCCTTTTGTTGTCGGGCAAAATTTTTTCGATATTGCGGTGTCGCGGTGCAGCTAAAAGTTCAATAAATCGATGGGGCGATGCGGCAATATCTATATCGCTATATTGAGTAGTAATATATCGGAGGAGAAGGATGAAGATCGTGAGGTTCTTTGCGGATGGAAGTGTGAGATACGGAATGGTCGAGGAGGATATGATCGTCGACATGGGGGACGACAACTCGCTGGAGGGGGATGAGGAGAGGGTAAAATACCCCCTTTCCGAGGTCATACTTCTGGCACCTTCCACACCCTCCAAGGTGGTGGCGGTGGGACTGAACTACCTCGATCACGCAGAGGAAGTGGGAATGAAGATGCCCGAATCCCCCATGCTCTTCATAAAGCCCTCCACCTCCATCATAGGCCCGGGTGAGGAGATCGTGCTTCCCGGCAGCAGCACCAGGGTCGACTACGAGGGGGAGCTGGCGGCGGTGATCGGCAGGGAGGCGAAAAAGGTCTCCGTTGAAGACGCGAAGGACTATATTTTCGGATATACCTGTCTGAACGACGTGACGGCGAGGGACCTGCAGATCACGGATATCCAGTTTACGAGGGCGAAGTCCTTCGATACGTTCTGCCCAATCGGGCCCTGGGTCGAGACCGAGCTCGACACATCCGGCCTCGCCATAGAAACGACCGTAAAAGGGAAGACAGTCCAGTCTTCCAACACCGAGATGATGAACTGGGACGTTTTCGAGCTTGTCTCCTTTATATCGAACGTGATGACGCTTTTGCCCGGTGACGTGATAGCCACAGGCACCCCGCCGGGGATAGGCCCCATCACATCGGGCGACGTCGTTGAGGTCACGGTAGAGGGGATCGGCACGCTGAAAAACAGGGCGGTCTCCGACAAGGAGCTGGACTGATTCTTACAGCTGATTGGATGATTCATGTGAATATTTTTCTGAGAGGATCGAGTTAGGATGAAAATCGAATATGCGGACAGGATAAAGAGCCTGCCACCCTATCTTTTCGACAAAATCGACACCCTAAAAAACGAGATGAAGACCAAGGGCGCCGACATCATCGACCTCGGCGTGGGCGACCCGGATATCCCCACACCGAAGCCGATCGTCGACGTCATCAAGCGGGAGGTGGAGAGGGGAGAAAACCACAGGTACCCCTTCTTCAAGGGTATGGAGGAGTTTAGAAAGGTCTGTGCCGACTGGTTAAAGGAGCGGTTCGGCGTTTCGCTGAACTACGTGGACGAACTGCTCTCGGTCATCGGATCTAAGGAGGCGATCTCCCACATCCCGGTCGCCTTTGTAAATCCGGGCGACGTCGTCCTCGTCCCGGAGCCCGCCTATCCGGTCTACGCGATCACGAGCGCATTCATGGGGGGCGAGGTGCACTATATGCCCCTCCTCGCGAAAAACGATTTCATGCCGGATCTCGGCGCCATTCCGAGCGATGTGGCAAAAAGGGCGGTCTTGATCTACCTCAACTACCCGAACAACCCAACGAGCGCACAGGCGACAGACGGCTTTTTCGAGGAAGTGGTGGCGTTCGCTAATAAAAACAACATCATCGTCTGCCACGACGCCGCCTACACCGAGCTCTACTTCAACGATAAAAGGCCCAGGAGCTTTTTGGAGACCCCCGGCGCCGTAGACGTGGGAATGGAGATCCACTCCCTCTCAAAGACCTTTAACATGACCGGCTGGAGGATCGGCTTTGCCGCCGGCAACAGCGAGATAGTGGGCGGGCTGGGCAAGGCGAAGTCGAACATGGACTCCGGGATCTTTCAGCCGATCCAGTACGCCGCCGCCTTCGCCCTGAAAAACACAGACGAGCTGTCTCAACCCATAAGGGAGATATACCGGAAGAGGAGGGACGTGCTGACCGAGGCGCTTTCGGCCGCCGGCCTTAATTTTGTCGAGCCGGAGGCGACCTTCTACTTCTGGGTCTCCACCCCGGACGGGGAGAGCTCGGAATCGTTCGCGGAGCTGCTTTTGAAGAAAGCTCACATCGTCGCCACGCCGGGAAACGGCTTCGGGGAGAGCGGCGAGGGGTACGTCAGGCTGACCCTCTGCACCACCGAGGAGAGGCTCAAGGAGGCGGGGGAGCGGATCGTCTCCGTGATGAAGTGAGGTGTGGGTCGCACCGCTGTCGTTTTGCTTGAATCCGGTTTTGATGTCAGCGGTATCTTGAATTTTGTGGTGGGCGGCCAAAGGGCCGTCGCCTACAATATTTGATGTAGGGGGTATTCCCCCGACTTACTTATCAAAACCATCAGCTTTTCAGGAGCAAATCATGGCAAGGAAATTCGTTGACCTTTCTATCGCGATCGAGGACGGGCTTCCCTCCGACCCGCCCATAATGATACCGAAGATCAGGTACGTCGACCACAAGGAGGGCGCCGAGACGATGATCCCCTTTTTCCCGGGGATCGTGCCGGAGAGGGACCTCCCGGAGGGGCTGGGCTGGGCCGTGGAGCTTTTAGAGGTCAGCACCCACGCCGGAACACACATCGACGCACCGTGGCACTACCACCCGAAGCAGGACAAGGGGAAGCCGGCCCTGACGGTCGACCAGATGCCCCTCGAGTACTGCATCTCGGACGGCGTGATCCTCGATTTCAGGAAATTCGCCGACGGCTACAAGATCACCCCGGACGACGTGGACGAGGAGCTGGAGCGGATCGACTACAAGATCAAGCCGGGAGACGCGGTCCTCATCATGACCGGCGCCGACAAGTTCTGGGGAAAGCCGGAGTACCTCCTCAAGGGGTGCGGTATGGGCAAAGACTCCACCCTCCATATCCTGAACATGGGGGTGAACGTCGTCGGCACCGACGCCTGGAGCTGGGACAGACCGCTTCCCTTCATCGCCCAGGAATACGCCAAGACGAAGGACGCATCCATCATCTGGGAGGCGCATTTCGCCGGGATCGAGAAGGGCTACTTCCAGATAGAGAAGCTGACAAACCTCGACAAGATCCCCCAGACCGGCTTTACCTTCTACTGTTTCCCGATAAAGATAAAGGGCGCCTCGGCCGGCTGGATAAGGGCGGTGGCGGAGCTGTAGGAAGAGGCCCCTCGTCCCTGAATGGGTGAGTCTTTAAATTGTCGAGCCGATTTCGATCTTAAAACCGGGGGGGGAGGTATCCCCCCCTTTGGTTTATTTGCGGTACGGAAGGGACGGTCGGGTTGGCGGAACCGAGAAAAAAGGGGGGGCAGACACCCATCCCTATACAGAAAAACGGGTCTCTCATCTCCCCCTATCTACATCGATCAGACAGACCTGTCACCTCACAAAGAACGGTCCGAGAAAATCCCATTGAATCATCTTCAAGCATAAGGGCAGACCTATTCTTCCGTCGGCGGTATTGTCGGCATCTTCGGCATCGACGGCATCTCCCCTCCCATCATCTCCCTCATCATAAGGGTGCTCATTTCATCGTCAGTGGCCTTTGTGTAGCCGGCCGGAATCTCGAAGAGGTCATTCGGCTGCTGGCCCAGCTCGATGTTTTTTAGCTCCCAGGTGTTGAGCGACCCGTCGGCCAAGACGAACTCCCTCTTAATAATGAGATCCTTGAGGTCTTTTGCCGACCATACGTAAAACTCCTGAGTCTCTTCGCCGGAGATAGAGACCGTTGCCCTGTATTTCACGCAGTCGTGTCCGTTGACCGTTTCGGTCCCTACCTTTTCATATTCGACATCCGCCTTTTTATACACGGGCGGGGCCGCAAACTTCTCCCCCGGGGACGGCTCGTCCAAGGAGCGCTCGATATACTTCTTGCTCTTCTCATAGAGCTGCCAGGTAAGGTTGAGGTCTGGACGGTTGATCGTAACGAGTTTTATCGGCGTGGGCATTCCCGGCGACTGTATCAGCGTCTCGATTCTCGTGCTCGTACAGTTTTCCCAGGTCGTTCCCTCGACGGTTGACTTCATCCCTCCGCCGTTGTTCATCTTTTGGACAAAATCCGCCTTGAAATGGCAGTAGAAGGTCTTCGGGCCGGGGGGCTTAGGTCCGGGGCCGATATCCGCTTCTTCGAGTTTTTCACAGCTGCATAGGATGAACACGAGGGAGAGAACAATCGCAAAAGTAAAGAAAACCGCATTTTTATTCAGACCTTGAATAATCATCTTTATTTCCTCCTTTTTGTTTTAGATTATATTACATATGTTGGATATTTCAAGAGCTGCTTTGACAATTTTGTTCTATTTTACGTTGATTTTTTGTTTTTTTGTGGTAGAAAAGAATAACAATCCAGTTGGATTTAGTAACTTTTTTAATGAGGTAAATTATGGAAAATGGTGGGAGTTATCTCGATATTGCGAACAGTCCCGGAATGTGGGTGGCGTGCAGTGTTATTATAGTGGTGGTGCTTATACAGGTGATCCGGCTGATTATCATCTCTTTTAGGGCCGGGGTGGAGATAGGGCTTACGAAGGCGCAGATGTTGAGGGCCGTCCGCTCCGGTTTCACCACGGCGCTGGTCCCGTCGATAGCGATCCTATTGGGACTTGCCATCCTAATGACACAGCTCGGGGCGCCCTTCCCCTGGATGCGGCTTTCGGTTATCGGCTCGGTTACGTACGAACTCATGGCGGCGGGATTGGCCTCAAAGGCGCTGGGGCTTGTCGATTTTTATAGCACCTTTGACGAACATGTCTTTACGAACGTGGTGTGGACTATGTCCCTCGGAGTCTTCTTCGGCCTTCTTGTCGTGGCGTTTTTTACACCGAGGATCAAATGGCTGAAGGACAAGGTGGCCGGGGGAGACGAGGGATGGATGAAGGTAATGACGGCAGCGGCTTTTTTCGGCGCGGTCGGCTACATGGTGGCGGAGCCCGCCGTAAAAGGAGGCTCCAATCTTATCGCCCTCCTTGCGGGATTTTTGTGCATGGGCCTTCTCGGCGTGATCATCACCGTGGGGAAACAGAACTGGCTCAAGGAATGGGCCCTGGCGCTCGCGATCATCGGCGGTATGGCCGCCGCGGGCCTTATGTTTCACTACTTTGGGATAGGAGGGGTTGAAGATGTCGTTAAATAAGGAGCAGATATTTCAGGAAAAGTTCATAGTCCCGGTTCACCGCACGGGGAGAATCACGATACTTGTGGCCATCGCATGCCTCTTTTTGCCGGGGCTTTACCTATATCTCTTTCACGGCTTGGCCCCAACCATCGGGCCCCTAATGAAATCGCTTATTGCCGTTTGGTCTTTCATGGTCGTGATGGGGATTCTGGAACCGATCATCTACTTCCCGATACTGGGTCTCGGCGGCACTTACATGTCGTTTCTGGTCGGAAACGTCCTGAACCTGAGGGTTCCCGTCTCCGCCACCGCCCAGCAGGTGGTGGGAACAGAGGAGGGAACGGCGGAGGCGGAGATCGTCTCCACCCTCGGTATTGCGGGATCGCTCATCGCCAGTGAGCTTGTCATGATAGTTGGAATCCTGCTGTTGATTCCCTTCATAAGGGAGATCAATGACTCGGGTGGAGCTATGGAGGTTGCGCTGAATCAGGTGCTTCCGGCCCTCTTCGGAGCGCTGGGCGGGATATTTCTCTTCAAGGTTCCGAAGCTCGGGATCGTGCCGTTAGGGCTCGGCTTCATTATCGCGGGCACCGGCCTCGCCCTCGGCGTAGAGATCCCATCGTCAATCGTAATCCCGCCGCTGGTGATCCTCTCTATAATTGCCGCGTGGATAATGTACAAGAAAGGCTGGGTCAAGGGCGAGGGGATGATGTAAAAAAGGAGGTTAATATCGATATGGATTACAAGAACGCATTTGCCGAAGTTGAAAAGAACGAAGACTACATAGTCGACCTCCTGAGCAGGCTGATTAGGGTGGATACCTCCGTCCCTCCGGGGGAAAACTACGAAGAGCTGATAGAGATAGTCGAGCCGGAGTTTGAAAA
>CAZIWT010000012.1:0-18433 GCA_964542895.1 uncultured Thermodesulfobacteriota bacterium | reverse complement strand
TTCATCGGCGCCATGAAGGTCATATACGACATGGGATTGGAGCCGAACTACGAGCTCAACTGCTGCCTCTGCACCGATGAGGAGATAGGGGTCTACCCCGGGGCGCGCTACCTGGCCGAGCAGGGATACTTCGAGCCGCACCTGTTGTGGCTGGAACTGGGGGCGATGGAGCCGATCCTGACCATCGGGGCCGCCGGTTCCATAAGGATAGACGTAACGACCACAGGAAAGAGCGCCCACTCCGGTATGAACTACCTGGGTATAAACGCCATAGAGGAGATGGTACCCATCCTAAACGAGCTTTTGAAGCTTAAGATCGATGTGGAAAAGCGGCTCTCCAGAATCCCCTCCTTCCCCCTGCCGGGAAATCCCTACGACAAGATGACGCCGATGTTCAACCTCGCCATCATAAACGGCGGCACGAAGGAGAACATAGTACCGGAGGAGGCGGTCCTGACCATAAACCGTCGCTACATCATCGAGGAGAAATTCGACGATGTCATAAGCGAGATAGACGCGGCGATCAAGAGGGGAAAAGAGAAGTCGAAGCTTCTGGATGTCAAGGTCAACGTAATCCACGCCTATCCCCCCCTGGAGCTCGACCCCGAAACTCCGGCCCAGGAGAAGCTTAAGGCGGCGATGAAGGCGGTAAAGGGTTACGAGCACTTCATCTCGGGAGGGATAAGCGGCTCCACCGACCTCGGATTCGTTCAGGAGGTAATGAAGCCGAAGAAGATCGAAGTTGCAGGATTCGGCGCCATAAGGGCTACGAATATCCTCGCCCACGCGGCGGACGAGTTCATCTTCATCGAGGACCTGATCGACATGACCAAGGAGCTGGTTCACTACATCGCGTTTTAACTTGCCATCGGAAAAACCCTATAAAAAGGGGGGCTGACGGCCCCCCTTTTTGTTACTATTTTCACCTCTTTAAGGAAGCGGGCATATCTCAAGATTGTCAAATTTGGCACCGTCACTGTAACACCTGAAGCCTGGTTCACCGGTCTTGAAGATGTCCCAGCTATCGGTCCATGTGAAGTCCACGTTGCTGCCGTCGTTCGCGGTGGCCCCATCCGGGCCTCCCGTACCGGTATAGGTGTAGAGACTCCCTCCCGAGTCGTAGATCCTGACCCGGATAGTGTCGTCAACGACATCCAGCTTTAACGTAACCAGTGTATCTGTTGGGAATGGCGGGTTGCCCCAGTCGTTTGAAATGTCGACGCCGAACCTGTAACTCCAGCCGCCGTTGTAACGGGAGATCCTGACATCGACATCTCCGTCGTCACCGTAATCTCCATACTCGTTTCTGAGAAGCACCACGTAGTAGTGATTATAATTTTGAAATCTTACAATCAATCCCGCCATCGTGCCCCCCCATTGAGCCCTATTTTGATCATCAAAGTAGATGTCCGCCTTCACGCTGTAGTTGTCGTAGGTGCCTATCACGGTCCCGGATGAATGATCCACACTGGTCTGCCAGTAAGGCTCAGCGGCCGGATTTGCAAGTATCAGCAGTTTTGTGCCACTATCCCTTTCATCGGCAGCCACCCACGATCCGTTGAAATTCCTTATTATCCATTGACTTGTGTAGTATTGATTCCAGTTGGGACCCGGCTCCTGATTCAGAGTATAACCTTTATCCGCCTCGAAGTCGTCAATGAAGCAGGCTGGCGTCGGCGGCTCGGGGTAGAGGTAAGCGATACAGTTATTTGCGTCCGTCGCCATGAAGTACTCGGGGAATGGATCTCCCGTTTCTCTCTCAAACTCCACTGTGGTACCGGTCGCTGGATCACTAAATTCACCGGCGTTTGAGGGTGATACCGTCCAGGCGACGGGTGCAATCGCCGGATAACCTGTCAGGATATCGGTTATCGTAAGCTCAACCTTATTACCCTCCGGGAAAGTCCCGTCATCCGCCAATATGGTCAAAGGCGGACAACCGCATACCTGGAAGTTGTCGAACTTGGCTATGATGTTTTTGACACCGAACCCGGCGGTCCCGTAGAAGAAGTTCCTGTCGTGGGCGGAGAATCCCGTTATGGTGCCGAAATCGAGCTTCTGGTCGTCTATCCAGAGATTAAAATACTGACCGTCAAAGGTCCCGTATACCCTGTGGTAGTAGCCGTCATCGTATTGCGTCGTGAAATAGTTCGGTGCCTCCGACGTCACGTCGTTTCCAACCTGATTGATAACCAAAGTTACCGGGTCGGGAGTCTCCCAGTTGGGGTTGTCGATCCTGTAAAACTGTATAAGGGGATCCCCGCTGGAGTCCTTTGTCCACACCACGAAATAACCCCGGTTGATTACATCCATAGTGGGTGAGCCGTCAACCGCCGAGATCGTTTCCTTGCCGCCGGCCGCCCTGAATATTATGATAATCCCCTCCTCTATAGACGATGGGAGATAGTAATCTCCAACACTCACCTCGTCAACGGGAGCGTAGCTGGACTCATCCGGGGCTCCGATATATTTGAAGCGGAAGTTCATCGTGTACTGATCCCATTCCATCTCGGAATTATCCTCTCCCACAACCGACTCATCCAGATCGATCCAGACAAAGGACTCGCTGTTTACGTAACCTATAGGCGGTTGTGTAGATGGGGGCAAAAACATCGTTCCGGGCTCTTCCCAGAGAAATGTTAAGGGAATCGATCCCGAGATGTAGAACTCGTCGCAGAACTGCATCATCAGAAGCTTAAAGGTATCGGCGTCCGGGACCAACGTAGGAGATGTGCTCTCCGTGATGTTGGCGGTGGAAAAACCGCTCCACTCGCTGGAATTCTCGTTGAAGAATGGGAAATTCGCCTCATCGTCGGTAAGGCCGTCGTCTGCGCCTGTCGTGAAGTTTTCCATTATCTTAATTCCGCCCGTACACTTATCCACAATCGTCGGGATGAAGGGGGCCGCATCGTTGTGTACATATAAAGTACCGCCGGTATCCCAATATCTCATGTTGATGTGACCGCCGTTCGTTATATCGAGAACGCCGTCATAATCCGTGGAGGTCCAGCCTGCGGGGAGTCCTCTTGTCAACACGCTCCCCCTGAATACACCGGTGTCGTTTCCCGTCTCGGTTAAGGTAACTTCTTCCACATCTTCATACGTGAAGGTCCACTCGTAGACCATAACAACCAACTCATCCGGAAGTGCGGAGGTGTCTCTACAGCAGTCTCTGACTTCGAGGTAGATAGTGTCCCCTGTTCTCAAAGCGGTAGCCGATGTAAACCTGTCGGTATAACAGGAGTCCCGATACATAAAGAGTACCTCGTCCGGAACCACAGGCAGAGTGATATACTCGGTGGCAGTGTATGATCCATATTCGGTGTTTACCCTTATGGTGATTTCGGAGAGAGAACAACCGCTGAGAAGCTTTATCGGAATCTTCGCCTTGGCTTCAGAGTCGGTATAGATTTCCACCGTTGTCAGATCGTAATCACCGGTTCCGGTGTCAAGGAATCTCGCGTTACCGCTGCCGGAGGTTATCGTAAACGTAACCGGATTATTGATTACATCTTCACAGTTGGTGGTGGGCGGGACGTTGAGGATTATTCTCGCCTCGATATCGAGGTTGTCGTATTCACAACCGTCCCTGAAAAAGCCGTCCGTTATCTCTCCCTGCCCGTACGGGTCGGTGTGCGGCCCCTTTGCCCTTAAAACAAGGTTGAGTCCCTCGGGGCATTCCTCGAGGCTTGCATCGATCTCCCTTTCATCAACGTCGGGATCGGTGTACTCCGTGCCGGAGGTGTCGCTGTGGGCGATCAGTTTTATCCTTTCCACCACATCGAGGTTTGCACATCCCGTAACGAGGTACTTTGCGATAAATTTCAGGCTAGTACTGTCCCAGGGCAGATAGTTCGGCGGAGAGAGGGAATCTTCGTCTTTATTTGTCAGCTCGCCGAACGTCTCCGCCGAAGGATCTGCAACGTTTTCCACTTCTCCGTAAATCTGGTAATCTCGCTCCGCCGATTTATGAACGGGATACCCGCCGCAGTCAAAACCCTCGACATAAACGTAGGTGTCGTTTCCCCTGCAGCCTGAATCGTTATAATTAGGCGGATCCGCCGTTATGTAGAAGGGGCGAATACCCGTCTCCAAGACGATCTCCTTGGTAACGGTCGGTATCGTTGTATTCCATCCGTCCGGCTCGGGATCGGCCAAGGGTTTGTCATCAAACTTTGTTGCACTTGCCTTTATGCCGAGGGACGGTGGGTAGGTTTTCGATGTATCGGTAAACTTCGGCGCCTCGTACCATATCTTATACATTCCCTCTTCATCCTCGACCTCGGAGGCAATATACGGGTCGCCGGAATCGAAATAGTTCCTTGTCGGCCCCGCCTCCAATATGAAATATTTGCCGGGAATATTATTGGATCCCAGCGTCCCGCCTGAGCTGCCGTCGTAAAACTCAAACTCTATCTGGGCGCCGTCGACATCGAAACCGTTGCAGTCTTTAGCGTAAACTTCAAAGGCCTTATAGGGCCCATTATCACATGCGTAGGCCGAAATTACGACATCTTTGAATTCCAGTGTAGCGGGCGGCCCCACAATAAAGGGAACCGTGATAGAAGAATAAACCGGGAACTCTTTATCCACTCCGTTGATATTTACCGTTATTGTAGAGTCGGCGGATATTGTAATCGTTACTGGTTTCTTTTCCTGACCCGTAGGTGCCCAAGGCATAAGCTTGATCCCGGAAACCTCGCCGTTGGCGTCGGTCATCGGATTTCCATCCGCATCGGTATTCGAGACGCTCGAATAGTCGAGGATGGACAAATTGGCGGTGGAGTAGAAGTTTACCTTTCTGTTGGCAATGGGCGATCCTTCCTTATCCTTCAAGGTCGCTGACAGCTCCACCTCGTTATCTGGACATCTCAGCTTCGGCGGATTGGCGGTTAGGTTAAGCCGTCCGTACGGATTCAGTATCAGGTTTTTCGGTGTCGCGGAGGCCGTGAGAAAGAGCCGTCGGTAGTTATCCGAATAGGGGATAGATTCTCCGTATGTCGGGTATTGCTTCAGGTTGCAGTTTGAGATGAAACACTCCCAGTCTGTAAGGCCGACGCAGTTTGTAAGAAACGGCTCCTGATCGCGAAAACCTGAATCTCCGCAGGACCACCCCTTTGGCAAACCGGACTCATAAGTGGCAACCGATCCCACCGGATACGAACCCTCATCGTCCCATTTCGGGTCCTTTTTTGCACTCCTTATCAGGAGATCGAACTCGACACGCCTGATCCTTCCCATCTCCTCCCTTGTAAGGACATAGGGCGGCTTTGGAACTACACGGTTTCCGTTTGAGTCGGTCGTGGCCGGAAGCGGGAGGTTCTCCTCGTCGTAGTACCTGATAATGAAATTCTCGACATTATCCGCTATGGTATCCGGCTTTGGATTAACGATATATGGATTTGTCGTGGCATTGAAGATATTGCTTTCATTTTTCAGCCTGAATGTGTATCTGTACAGGCCGTATGGCGGCCCGTTCAGGTATAACTTTACCGCGTCCATCTGATCCAAGTCGTCATCGTCCGGGGTGTCATCCAGATCGTATCCGCATAACAGGATCTCGGTGTCATCGACATTCCCGTCCCCATCCATGTCGAAATATACGTCCATATAGTATTCATGGGGACCGCCCGTGGCAAGGTTGTTTAACTCAGGATCGTGGACGACCTCTGTCGGTTTAGTATCATCCTCGATATCGAAATAGGGCGTATTGATCGCCATTGTGAATATCTCATCGGCCTGAATCACTCCGTCATCATCTTCGTCCATCACCGCCGTAAAATAGTGATCGGACGCGGATTCGATCTTCATGCCGTTCTTGATATTGTAGCCGGAGTTCTGCACGGTCCGGGTGAGATATTCTATTGCAAAGTGCCCGCTGTTTTCAATCTCCAGGATTGCCCCTTCGGTTACATAGCTTCTCTTCTGGGCTATGAATACCTCGAAGACCGCCGCCATTATTATCATCGATATAAGGACGGTTATCAGTATCTCGATCAGTGTGAAGCCCTTTTTCGACCCGAAACACTTTAGTAATTTTCTTAGGTTTTCCATTTTATCCCCCGCTCACAAATTATTCTCAAAAATCAATCTTTCGGGCTCTGTATGAATTCTTCGAGGTACTCCTCTCCCTCGAGCCACCCCACCCGCTCAACGCCGTATGACGACGGACAGTATGGGGGCCAGTATGTGGGGTCCAGAAATCCCGGATCCCATCCGTAAAATCTTGTTGGCGGCGAATAAGTACAATCATAGTCATCACAACAACCCTTGGTTGTGCCCCAATCAGAGGTCCAATTACCACAGGTAAACGGCCCTTGCGCCTGTCTCGTTGACCAAAGGCAAATCATACATCCCATAATTTTCTCACTTCCACTACCCCAATTCTCCAACTTTGGCAGCCAGTTGTGTATTCCGCCGGGATTTCTAGCATTAGTCCCTCCACGCATAGTGAAATTATTGAGGTCATCTCTCCCCGAAAAAAAAGCGACATTGTATTGAGTAGTTTCAGCATTGTTCATCCTGAGATTGTTGTCAGCGGTGGGTCTCCCGCCAATATTTCCCCGATGTCCACCGTTAAAACTCGAATACAAACTTCCAGAAACATACGCATCATCCCAAGCATTTGACAGGATGGTAACATTATCCCCTATGACGGCAAACCCCTTTCTCTCAACAATATTTATATCCCCCTGCACATAGATGAGGTTGTCGGACACAAACGTCGTGGCACAGATAAGTTCTTTAGTTTTCCACAGTTTAATTGCCTGAAGCACTTGGTTGGTATGATCACCATAGTATGGATTCGGGGGACCAGTGGTTATGTCATATGACGCTCCCCATGCAAGGGATGAGGCTTCATCAGCCGTGGGGGTTCTTGAAACGAATACAATGAGTTTTGTCGGATCGCCGGTATTCTTATCGATCAAGAAATCTTCAACGGATTGATCATCCTTGTCTCCGTCATACTGCTCATCGAGGTAATGCTCGAAGAACCATTCCTCCAGCTTCTCCAGATTCACCGTGGTAAGGGCAACGCCGTTCATACCTTGACGTATGTCGTTTCGTTCCAAATAAACGGGATAAAAACCACCGTATCCGTCACCCGTCAAACCCGCTATAGCAGTATTTGTATCATTAGTTGGGAAGGCCGGAAGGCCCAGGGTGCCATTGTTGTAAACTGTTTCCGGGGAAAATACAATGGTACCATCTCCCACGTCCGCCGAGCTTTCAAGGTTGAAACCGTCGCCCGCCATAAAGACAGCTTCCGTTACATCCTCGATCTTTATCCCGTCCGTAAAGCTTGCAGAATCATAAGCGAAGTCCTTGGTGGCCGCATATATATGGAGCACTCCATTGTGGTCAGCTATATTGCGGGGAGGCCAATTGGTTATGGCGGTGGGATATTCAATAACGATGGCGATTCCGAAATATTCGGACCTCGTCGGGCCCTTTGCCCTTTTCTCATAGAAAGATTCCCTGAACAGGGCGTTAAAGCGGATAGTCGGGGATTTGGGAACCCCCACCATCAGGTATGTACAATCGTTTTCATCCGTAAAGCGGTCCATCTGTGCCTCGGCATTTGTGGAATCGATATCGGTGTTGATATATACGTAGTCGCAGTTGTTATTTCTTACTCCAAAGGCGTCGTACGTGGCCTCGCACTGGTTCTCCGACCCGATGATGTCGAGATCATGAATTTTTAGTTTAGCCATACCGGACCTGGTGCCAGCGTTAAAAATAGTGTTATGCTTTATTGTCCCTGATGCGGTTATAAAGTGAGGAACCCTTTCGTTGCCCGGGTCGGTATAGTTTTTAACCCAGATTTCATTTACAGGTGCAAACCATATATTCCCGTTTGTGTGCACTCTCCCCCAGGCGTTCATGATAGGGCCGTTATGCCACGCAAGGTCGTCGTTAAAGAAGACAAAGTATTGCACCAGAGGGGTTTCGAGGATTCTTATCTTCCTTTTCAGGTACTCCCTTCCCGACTTGTTCGAAGGCTCCGCAACGACCTCCACCGCGTATGGATACGCAAAGTGGATGATCTCCTGACACGATGTGTACGTCCTGTAGATGAATCGGTTCTTCTGGGGATCCGGGTTTTCCGGGATAATCCTGTATCTGACCTTCGCACCGCTGCAGTCGTCAAAGAGGTCCTGGAAGGAATAGCTGTGTTTTGTAACGTTGTCCTCTTTATACGTTGTTCGCTCCGTGCCGGAAAAAGGCTCGAGCTGTGTGATGATCTCATCATGGGTGATCAGCATGGCGGCCTCGAGTCCCGCCTCGGCACAGTTCAGCGTATCCCGGTTTTTTTCATAATTACTCACGATAGAGGTCTCCAGGGTGACGTTGGTGACGTACCCTACGGCTATTACCGTAAGCGTCATCATAATAACCAACGAGAGCATCAAGATGTATCCCCTGTCGGATTTTATGATCTCATTTAATCTCTTGTTTTTGAACGTCATTTTATCTCCCCTCCTCTCCATCATTCGTGAAAGCATTTTACGTATCATTGCTCAATCCCTCTTCAAAGCTTATTTCCAAAAACAACATCAAGTAAATCGCCTATTCCCAACAAACACCCATCTCCCCGGCCAGCCCCTCCCCAACGCCCCTCTTTCCCCCCTCACCACTCTCCCTAACTAACACCGACCCCCCCAACCAACACTTTCCCTACTCGTCCATCTCCTCGCTCCTCTAAATAGCGCCTTTCCTTTTTTAAGGTCTCCCTTCCCTAATTTTATTAAATTCCCCAATTGCCTCGAAGTTTTTTTATTATCATCATGTTTTTTACATAGAGCTTCTGGCTATGAGGGTATCGAACTTAATGGATCTTTCTCTTCTCGTCATATCTGTAAAGGCGCACTCAACGGTCACTTTTGCCACATCCGCCGCCGTTGAGTCTGTAACGTCTGTTGCAAGGGTAACATGGGACAACGTTCTTTTTGAATTACTGCCCGCCACTTCGAGGAGTGCTATAGGTTCGAGTATTGTTCTGCGTTTAATAATCCATCCCCAGTTTCTCTTTTCCGCTTTTGTCATTGCATTAAACCGGTCGTATGTTTTTACTTCGAGGGTATCCATATTTATATATTCCAGTGAGGACCAGATTCCATCGCCGGCGGTTTCGTCACCGTGATTTTCGTTTCCGTCATCGTACATAATCAACGCTTCGTCCAGGCGTCTTTGATGATCATCCGCCGTTATGGTGGCTGCGGCCAGTTTTGCGTCAAGGTCGTTGGTTATTGCGGTAAGCCCGGAGGCTCCGGAGAGGACCCCGGGCAGGACAAATCCCCCTATTGTGCCGTAATTCGGGTCCCTTGAGAGTATGTAGTTAAAATTGAGGACGGTGCTGTACCTTATATCCACTTCTTTGGTTGCGACTTTTCTCAGCTCTTCCATTTTGGCGTGGGCGAGGGTAACGGAGTATTCTATCTGTTTGTTGGTAACTCTGGTTCGGGTCGAGTACACCAGCATTGCGCCCACGGCCATAATACCGACCGAGAAAATGGCAAGGGCAATCATCGTCTCGATAAGAGTAAATCCGTTTCTCCTTGAGCGAAGTTTGCCGAAGATATTTAAGAATTCTGCAATTTTTTGCAATTTCATTCTAATATTCCTTCCATTCGTTCCATTTGCTATTACAGCGATATTCCCCCTATTCCCCCAATTACCTATTACAATTACGTATTACTTTCTCGTCCAGGGGCACTTACCGTTTTTGTCCTTGTCTCTATCGAAGTACCATATAATTGGTTTTCCGGTCACCTTTTCGAGGGACACCGCCCTTCGATTCCAATTCCTCTTCTTTTCTTTGCTCGTGAGGGGGTAGATATACACCTCCCCGCTGTCGGAGGCGTTACCCCTCGGGTAGAAAGTAACCTTATTGTTCGGGAAGACGATTCCGTCCTTCATAGAGCTGGACGTTGGAGATATACAGTAGAGGTCTTTGCCGTCCGGCAGATCAAAGGGAACCCCTTTTGTCAGATTTTCTTCCTCAACCTTTTCGTTGGTGTCTTTTGTGCCGTTTCTGTTGTCGTCATCGTGAATTTCTAAAATGTAACCGCTCTTATCTTTATCTCCCGTATCTCGGATCAAGAATGTCACGACGTAGTTATTGTTTTCGGAGATCGCGCGAATCCTCGCCTTGTTTAACGACAGGGCTATGGTCCTGGCGGTCATATCGGCCTTGAGGCGGTCGATGCTTCCGGTTGCCGTGATGGCGGCGATGGAAGAGAGGATGGCTATGATGGCCAATACGGTCAGCATCTCGAGTAAGGTGAAGCCGTTTTTACCGCACCTTCGTCTAATGAAGAGACTTCTCGAGACCGTATCGATCCATCCGGAAAGAGTCCTTAATGAGCAACCGGTTTTTGCGTTTCTTTTATCAGCCATGATAAACTCCGTCGATTAAGTTAATATGCATTTTCTATGCCAAAATCGTTTTACGATAACGATATTCTTTGTTGGTTCTTCCGCCATCTCCTTGTAATTACTGCCTTTTTTCAGCTCTGGTTCAGAGGAAGAAATATCCTGTTAAGGTTTACCGAAAAGATGGGGTGATTGTTACATTATTTCAGCATAACTGTGAAATAATTTCACAATGGCTCCAAGACCACCCTACCCCCCGCCCCCCCTTTCTATATTGTATTCCTTGAGCTTGTAGAGGAGCGCCCGGTAGCTGATTTCAAGAAGCTCCGCCGCCTTCGTCTGGTTCCCGCCCGTCTTCTTCAACGCGGCGGAGATGAGCCTCTTTTCCATGTCGCGGGAGGCCTTCTTTATCGAGAGCGTAGGCAGGGATGAATCCGCCGGCCCGTCGGTCCCCTCCGTCCCCCTAACCACCTCCCGGGGGAAGTCTGAAACGCCTATGGTGTCTGTGTCGGTGAGGATCATCGCCCTCTCTATGCAGTTTTCCAGCTCCCTGACGTTTCCCGGCCAGGAGTAATTCATGAGCTTGGCCAGGGCCTCCTTTTCAATCCCCTTTATGGACGTGTTCAGCTTTTTGTTGAAAACGCTTATGAAGTGCTCCACCAGCGGCACGACGTCCTCGATCTTTTCGCGAAGGGGGGGCATCTTGAGGGCAACGACGTTCAGCCTGTAATAGAGATCGTCCCGAAAGTCGCCGTCTTTGACCGCCTTTTCGATATCCCTGGCGGTGGCGGAGATTATCCTTACATCGACGCGACTGGTGCTTGTCGAGCCGATCCTCCTTATCTCCCCCTCCTGGAGGGCCCTCAAGAGCTTTACCTGAAGTGCCTGGGGGAGCTCGCCGATCTCGTCCAAAAAGAGGGTGCCCTTGTCCGCCTCCTCGAAAAGCCCCGGCTTGTCCCTCGATGCGTCCGTGAAGGCGCCCTTGACGTGCCCGAAGAGCTCGCTTTCGAGGAGATTTTCCGGGACGGCGGCGAGGTTCACCGCCACAAAGGGGGCTTCCTTTCGGCCGCTCTCGTAGTGAATCGCCCGGGCGACAAGCTCCTTTCCGGTGCCGCTCTCCCCGGTAATCAGTATCCCCGTCGAGTAGGCGGAGACCTTTCTCACCGTCTCGAAGAGATCGAGCATCTTGGGACTCCTGCCGATGATGTCGTGAAACCGGTACTTCCCCTCGAGCTCCCTTCTCAACCTGAGGTTCTCGTCCCTCAAGATCCGGCCCTCCCTCGCCTTGTTCAACGTCAGGAGGATCTCGTCCAGCTTGAAGGGTTTCGACACGTAATCGAAGGCGCCCAGCTTCATCGCCTCCACCGCGCTGTCGATGGTGCCGTAGGCGCTCATCATTATGACGAGTGTGCCGGAATCCTGTTCATGAAGCCTCTTTAAGAGCTCCACGCCGTCCATCTTCGGCATGACGACGTCGGTTAGAACTATATCGTACCCCCCGTCCCCCGCCATCGAAAGGGCGCTCCGGCCGTCTGAGGCGGTATCCACAACATACCCCTTTCCGGAGAGGAACTCGGACAACATCTCCGACATCGCTCTGTCGTCTTCGACTACGAGTATCTTGTTGTAATCCACTATCGAAAGCCCCTTTTGAAAATCCTCCTCCACCCCGCACATTTCGCAATTCCCTACGGATTATACAACAACGCCGCGCCCTTTTCAACCCATCATTACCCACCCCGTTTACGAGCCTGAACCGAAGGGATTTGCGTTTGATCCTCAAAGATGGTATCATTTTACGTTGTGGGAGACCTATAACATGCCCGAAAAAACGGATATAAAAGACCGCCCGGCCGACAGGGGGAAGATAGTGCTGATCGAGGATGACACCTCGGTCCTCAACATCATCAAGAGGCTCCTCGAGCGGAAGGGGTACGAAGTGGCCGGCTTCGACAATCCGAGAGAGGCCGTCGAAAGCCTCTCCGGGGCCGGCGGCCGGTTCGACCTCATGGTAATCGACATCAACCTCCCGGAGATGGACGGATTCGACGCCTCGACAAGGCTCAAGGGCATCTCAAGCCTCTCCGATATCCCCATCATCTTTATCTCGGCGATACACACGTCGTCGGAAGAGATGAACCGGGGACTCTCCCTGGGCGCCGTCGATTACATCATAAAGCCCTTCGACCCGGAGATATTCCTGAGCAAGGTCGACAACTTCGTCGCACTGAAAAGGAACGAGGAGAGGGTGAGGGCTCTGAAGATCCGCTACCAGCTCCTCTTCGAAAAGTACAACGATCCCACCGTAATCCTCGATCTTGAGGGCCGTGTCCTTGAGGTAAACGACGCCGCCAAGAAAATCCTCGGCATGGGCGGGGCGGACTCCCTGGATAAGAAGACCTCTTTTCTCGACCTGGTCCACGACGAAGACAAAAGAGAGACACAGGAGCTGATAGACTCCCTGACCGACCCGGCTAGCCCCCAGGCCCCAAGGGTCGTCAGGGTCATCGATCGATCGGGGGACTACCGCTTCATGGAGATAAACGGCGGGGTTTTTCTCGAGAGAGAGGGGAGTGAGCCTGCGCCCGACTCGGTTCACATCACGCTTAGGGACATAACCGAGCGGGTTACGCTGACGAAAAATCTCGGTCTCCTCTTCGACACGTCGAAAAACCTCTCCGGCGCATTGACGCTCGGCGAGATATTCTCAATACTGACCGAGAGTATCAAGAAGGCGGTCTATGCAAGCCGAATCGGTGTAATATATATAAGTCCGGGTGGAAAGGCCGCCCTCATGGCCACCACCGGGCCCAAATCCGAAAAAAGGAGGGAGAAGATAGAGCTGCCCTGCCCTATTGATCTTACCGACTACCCGGAATACCTCGCCGCAATCGAGACGAGAAAACCGGTGATAATCGAGGACGTTAAAAACGATCCCGTAGTCGCCGGGGTTAGAGACACCTTGAGCGAGATCGGGATAGAGAGCATCCTCGTGGTTCCCATCGTGACGGGGGATTCGGCCTGCGGCCTTGTAAACCTGGTAGAGATCGGGAGGGAGCGGCGCTTCACGAGAGACGAGATCGAGGTACTGAAGTCGACCGCCGACCTCACGGCCCTCTCGCTGGAAAACGCCCTCCTCTTTAACGAAATCAAGAAGAACGAGGAGTTCAAGACCCACCTGATAAACGTCTTCACCCACGAGGTCGGAACACCGTTGGGGACGATAATCGGGCACACCCAGATACTGATGGAGGGACTCGATCGAGGAGACAGGAGGCTTAAGAATTTAAAAGCGATCTACGGCGAGACGAACAGGCTAAACTCCCTGATGGAGGGCTTCCTCGACATCACCAGGCTCAGGTCGGGGAAGCTGGCACCGAATATGGAGAAGATCAACCCCGGCGTGATAGCGGCAAAGCTCTACAGGGATTTCGAGGCGAGGTTCAGTGAGAAGGGGATCACCCCCTCCCTCGAGATCAAGGACAAGGGATTGAGCCTCGACGGGGACCTCCTCCTCATCGAGGGGGCCGTGACCAACCTCCTCTTGAACGGACTAAAGTACACGCCGTCCGGGGGGAAGGTGACCCTCACGCTGAAGTCGTACAAGTCCTTGCCCGAGGGGATTACCCTTGCGGGAGCCGACAAAACGAGGGCCTCAAAAGCCCCCCTCGTTTCCTTTTCCGTGAGGGACACCGGGATCGGCGTCCCTGAGGGCGACCGGGAGAAGATCTTCGAGGAGTTTTACCGCTCGGCAAACGTCCCCGGAGACGAGAAGGGGGCGGGGCTGGGCCTCACTTTCGTAAAGGAGGTGGCCGAGATACACGGCGGGACCGTGAGATTCATCGACAACAGCGGCGGGGAGGGCGGGAGCACATTCGATATGATAATCCCGGGTAAAAGATAATGCCCATATACTATATATATCATATCAATTTTAGAGCTCGGTCCTTATGGATGTAAAACAGTCCAGGGAAAAGCTCGCCGGATTGTTTCTCGCCGAATCTTAATCTTTAAGAGTCGCTGAATTCAGCGGCACAATAGCCTCGATTTTTTCCGTTGGGCGGCCTAAGGGGGCCGTCGCCCCCGGCCGCCGAGACCCCCGGCAAAACCCTCCAGAAATTTTCTTCCAATATCTCAATATCAAAGTAAATAGTAAAAAAAATGGGCGCCGGATATCTCCATCGCAATCGATACGTCTTTGACGGCTGCTTCAAGGCGATTTATTTTCTTCGGCTTACCTGTTATTCTTAAATTAATATATTCATTATAATATATCTATCGATTTATAATTCGGCTACCGATTTCCAGAGACATTTAAGTCTTGAAATAATTACATGACATACTATATAATGGAAATTGTATTACTTTTCAAAACTTACCCTTCAGAATTGTGACTCACTTGATTGGGACTCCGAATACCCTGGGAGTTAAACTATCAAATAGAAATTTTTGAGATAATCCAATGAAAGATGAAAGCAAGTCGAAGCAACAGTTACTAAATGAGCTGAATAAACTAAAGCAGCGTGTTTCCGAATTTGATGCTTCGGAAATGAGCCATAAAAAGACGCTAAAAGAGCTGCAAAAGTCCCACGATAAATTAGAAAAAAAGATCGAAGAACAGAGAAAAGAGCTTGAAGGAATCAATGAGCGCTTGAGGATCATAGTTGAGTCGGCGCAGAGAATGACGGTGTTCTCCGAGATTGATAAGATGGGAGAGCTCCTTCTAAAGGAATTTGCCCGGGCTATGGCCGCCGAGGGCGGCAGCATCTATAAGCTTGAAAACAATAGACTGATTCTCGATTACTCTCTCGATCCGGGACACGCCTCCGACAGCATCCCCCTCCCCCTGAAAAAAGGTACTGTTTTAGAAAAGGCCCTGAAGAAGAAAAAACCGATTCTTATAAAGGATATCGAGAAGGAAAAGAACACATTAAAAAGTGGATGGAGTGGATACAGAGACGGGTCCGTGATAGTTTTTCCCATCTCTGATGAGGAGGGCGAGGTTACGGCTGTTATTGCCCTTCACAACAAGAAGACCCCGCCTTTTGTCGAACAGGACAAAGAAATCGGCTTTATGCTGGCCTCTTACAGCTGTGAGGCCTTGCAGACAATTAAGAGCAATCAGGCGCTGATAGAGAGCGAGAAGCTGTTGAAGAATATCCTGTCCGCATCATCGGTCGGCATTGCGTATGCCAGGAACAGGGTTGTGGTTTGGGCCAACGAGGCGATGGAAAAGATGTTCGGATTCGAAGATGAAAAGGAGTATCTGGGAAAGACCACATATCAGATCTACGCCTCCGAGGAGGAATATGAGCGTGTCGGGAAGATTATCTATGAGGGGATCGAGACAGGGAAAGAACTGATGGAAACGGACGTCAAGCTCAAACGAACGGACGGAACCACCTTTGATGGGCACGCAAGGGTGAGCTTTATAAATCCCTCAAATCCCCTCCAAGGGATAATAGTGAGCATAATAGATATTACAGAACGCAAGCAGGCCGAGGAGTTGTTGAGAGAATCTGAGGAGAAGTATAGAAATCTTTTCGAAAACTCCATTGAAACGGTGTTTACCGTGGATTTGGAGGGTAATTTTACGTCAATAAACAGAGCGACCGAAATGATTTCGGGATACAGCCGGGATGAGTTGATAGGAAAAAACGCCTTTGATTTTATGAAACCTGAATTCAGTGAAGAAGTATATAAGAAATACCACGATCTCTTTCAAACGGGAAAGCCAATCGAAGATCTTAAATATGTTTTTTATACTAAAACGGGAGAGGAGAGAGTCCTTGAGGGATATGTAAATACTATAAGAAAAGAGAATAGAATCATCGGTTTTCAGGGCACATTAAGGGATATTACAGAGCGAAAAGCCGCCGAAGAGAAGTTAATTGCATCTGAGGAGAGATACAGGGATCTGGTCGAAAACATTGAGGATATTGTCTATGTGTTTGACGGTAAGGGTAACACCATCTTTTTTAACAAGGCATCGGAGAAATCTCTCGGTTACAGTAAAGACGAGCTTTATAAAATGAATTATAAGGAATATATCACTCCCGAGTCATATAAAATGGGAAGAGAGATTTTTAAAAGGGAGCTTTCCGGCGAGGATGTGGGGGTGGTTGAATATCAATTTTACAATAAAAAGGGAGAGATTATAACGGTTGAAACCCGTGAACGTTTGGTTTGGAAAGACGGCAAAGTTGTGGAAATTCATGGCATTGGAAGGAACATCACAGAGAGAAAGAAGGCCGAAGAAGAGCTGAGAGAAAGCGAGGAAAGATATAGAAACCTTGTTGAAACATCCAAAGATGGTATTGTTGTTGTTCAGGACGGAAAAATCGTTTTTATTAACAAAATTTTTACTGAACTATCGGAATATTCCGAAGAGGAGATTTTAGGTGAATCTTTCGACAAATTCATAGACCCAGAGAGCTTAGACAACGTAGTTGAAAACTACAGAAAAAGATTGTCCGGCGAAGAAGCACCCCAAACATATGAGTTGAATCTGGTCGATAAAAGTGGCCAGTTAATCCACGCAGAAACAAATGCCGCTTTGATTAGCTGGTATGGAAAACCGTCAATCCTCAGCTTTATACGGGATATCACAGAAAGGAAGCAAACCGAGGAGGCCTTAATAGCCTCCGAGAGGAATTACCGTGAGATATTTAATGCCACAAATGAAGCCATATTCGTGCATGATAATAAAACGGGGGCCATTCTTGATGTAAATAAGTCAATGTGTGATATGTTTGAATACACCTATGAGGAGGTTCTTAATCTAACTTTAGAAGACCTGAGTTTTGGGGAATCTCCCTATACGATAGAGGATGCTGTAAAATGGATAAAAAAGGCAAGAGAGGAAGGGCCCCAGCTTTTTGAATGGTACTCAAAAAAGAAGAGCGGTGAATTATTTTGGGCCGAGGTAAACCTAAAACATTCCAATATCGGCGGTAAATACTCTATCCTTGCGGTTGTTCGTGATATCACCGACCGTAAGCGGGTGGAGGAGGAGCTGAGAGCAAGTGAGGAGAAGTACCGGACAATTCTTGAGAATATCGACGATGGCTACTTCGAGGTCGATCTTGCAGGGAATTTTACTTTTTTCAATGATTCAATGTGTAAAATCCTTGGTTATTCTCAAAGTGAAATGCTCGGAATGAATAACAGATATTATATGGATAAAGAAATCGCAAAGGATGTTTATATAGTATTTAATGAAGTATTTAGTACAAAAAAAGCGAAGAGATCATTCGATTGGGAACTTATCAGGAAAGACAAAAGCAGGGCTTTCGTATCGACGTCTGTAAGTCCCATAATTGATACCGATGAAAATGTGGTAGGATTTCGGGGCATTGCGCGTGACATAACCGAGCGAAAACAAGCTGAGCAAAAGATAAGAGAGATTAACGAGCGGATGGAGGCGACGTTTAATGCTCTGCCAGACATTTTTTTCGAAGTGGACCGTCACGGACGGATCTATGACTACCGCACGCCGAATCCCGAGCTTTTATACGCAGATCCGGAGGAATTTCTCGGCAAGAGGCTCGACGAGTTCATTCCCGAAGAACAATCAAAGATAGTAATGGAAGCCATTGGTGAAGCCATTGAGACCGGGCGGCATGTCGGGGCAGTATATTCCCTTAGCACACCGACGGGAGTCAGCTTTTTCGAGCTTTCCATCGCCGCCAAGGGCGACCCAAAGACGGAGGACTTGCGCCTTATTTGTCTAGTCAGGGACATCACCAAACGAAAGAAGGCCGAGGAGTCTCTAAAAGAAAGTGAAGAATTATTCAGGACTCTTATTCAAACGGCCGCTTCCGTAATTCTTTGCCTATCATTGGATGGGAAGATTACCGAGTTCAACAAAGAAGCGGAACTGGTATATGGTTATAAACGTAAGGATGTTATTGGTAAGGATTATTTAGAGCTTTTCATTCCAAATGAGATTAGGGAAGAGATTGTAGCAGACATTGAAGAAGTGCTGAAAGGAGAGCCGACAAGGGGTTTTGAAAACAGCATTATAAGGGTAGACGGAAGCGAACGTATATTATCA
>CAZIWT010000011.1:0-43007 GCA_964542895.1 uncultured Thermodesulfobacteriota bacterium | reverse complement strand
GTTTTCGCTTCGAAGCCCCGGACACCATAAGCTATATATTGACGCTCGGCGGACTCCGCCACACGATCATGACGACGGCGGCCTTAATCCTGATCCCAATCTGTGCGAGGGAAATCAGATGGGGATTTATCCTTGCAATACTCCTGGGAGCCGTCACTCTCGTATTGACGGTGTCACACATCCTTTACATGATTATCGCCAAACTCCCCGGATTCGAATCGCAGCTCTTCGGGCCTATAGTCTGGTCCGTCATGCAGCTCCCGATCGTCTTTTTCGGCTGCAGGGCCTTAAAAAAGTAACCCCAGGGAATTCGATCTTTTGCAATCCTTTCAGCCTTACCGCCGGTGAAAAGGGGGAAAGCATCTCAGGTCTCCCCTTAATAAATGACAGGATTCTTAAGGAATAGATAACATAGAACTTCAACAAACCGGGAATATTAAAGCCGATCCAAGCCGTCCATCCGTTAGGACGGCTTTTTAAATAAGATAGAACCAGCTTTTATAATGATAAAGCGGGATGAAGCCATGAGCTTGGAGATCGCGATAGTCCAGTTCGAGCCGGTGTTATTGGATATCAGAAACAACCTCGAAAGGGCGATGGGCCTTATCAAAGAAATCACATCAATCTCAAACCCAAACGTCATCCTGTTCCCGGAGCTCTTCCTCTCCGGCTATACATTTAAAGACAAGAGCGAGGTCGAAAAGGTCTCCTTTCCGCTAAACGAAAACGAGTACCTGACGTCGTTCATCGAGATTTCGAGGGAGAGATCGATCGCGATATCCGGGGGCTACTCCGAGAGGGCGGGTGATCTTCTCTACAACTCGTCGTTTTTCATCGGGGACGGCGAGATCATCGCAAACTACAGGAAGGTCCACCTCTTCCACGACGAGGTGGACTTCTTCGAGCCGGGAGACACCGGCTTTCGGGTCTTCGAGTACAGGGGCGCAAGGCTCGGGATGATGATATGCTTCGACTGGATATTCCCGGAAGCGGCGAGAACCCTGGCCTTAAAAGGCGTCCAGGTGATCCTTCACCCGGCAAACCTCGTGCTGCCCTACTGCCAGCGGGCGATGTACGCCAGGGCGATCGAGAACAGGGTCTTCATCGTAACGGCGAACAGGGTCGGGGAGGAAAAAAGCGGCGGCCGCAAAAACAGCTTTACGGGGGAGTCCCAGATAGTGTCGCCCAGGGGGGAATATATCCTCACCATGAACGGCGAGGAGGAGTGCTTCGCGTCGGCGGTCATCGATCCCAAGCTCGCCGACGACAAGAAGGTCACCGAGAAGAGCGATATCTTCGCGGCCCGCAGGGTGGAGTTCTATGAATGATTGATAGTGGGAAAATAGTAGAAGATGAGGGAATGACGCAGTAAATTAAAATCATTTTCCAGGAAGGCAAACTGTCAACACAAATCGTGACTAATACATCTTATGTATAAGTTGAAGCAGATGACAGGCTAAATTATCACCCAACTCACAGGCCTTTCTAGAATCCCTTTCGGCCTCATCCAGTCCATATATCTTTCTATTGTTGTAGTAAACACTTCCCCTATGAGAATAGTATTCGGCGTTTTCGGGGTCAAGCTCTATAGCCCGATCGAAATCAGACAACGCCTCTTTTATCTTTTTTATCTCATTGTATGATCTACCCCTCCAGAAATATCCGGGTGAAAAACTAGGATAATACTTTATTGTTTTTGTGAAATCGGAGATCGCCTCTTCATATCTGGCCGTCATATAGTATGCCTGCCCTCTCACAAAATAGCCATCTGATACTTTTGGTCTAAGCTCTATTGACTTATTTAAACACTCGATACACTTACCATACAGACCTTGATTGCAATATTCAACCCCCTTGTAATACCATTCCGAGGCCTCATCCGAATAGCATTACACCGCAAATGTGGACAGAATCAAAAAGATGAATATCGTGGTTAAAAGCCTTTTCATTTTCCACCTCCGTTGAAATCAGATCAGACAATTTTTGTGATATTGTATGTTAATATTGCCGTGCTGTCAATGTTAAACAGAAATAGATAAAAAGGGGACCGGCAAAAAGTTTGCCAGCCCCCCTAATTAGTCATTTATTTCACCCTATCGGCCCACCCTTCCCTCTCCTTCATCCCCCGGCGAGACACTCACGGGTTGCTCATGCTCTCAGCACAGATAAACTCACCGTGCTTTATCTCCAGCGGGCACCCGCCGCCGCACAGCGCCAGCTCCTCGCACTCGCGGCACTTGTCCATGATGTACTCCCGGTTTCTGATGGAGATGAGGAGCGGGTGATTCCAGATATTATCCCATTCGTCTTCAAGGATGTTTCCCACCGGCTCGTAGTAGCTCTGGCACGGCAGGGCGTCGCCGTTCGGCTCGATACACATGTTGAACTTCCCGGCGGTGCACTGCTTCATCCCCAGGTTCATCTCGACCGGGTTGAACTTGCAGTACTGCGTGGGCGTGTACCAGATAAACCTGAGGTCGTTTCTCTCGGCGGAATCGATCACCTCCTGGAGTATCTCTGGAAGCGCCTCCTCGCTTATCGCCATCTCCCCACCCTTTGCGCCCCCGGAGTATATTATCCCGTTCATGGCGAAGGCGTTAACCCCCAGGGTCGCGATGAAATCCACGGTTTTTGACAAAGTCTTCACGTTGTGCTTGGTTATGGTGGTGTTGGTTATCGTGTGTATCGGCGATTTAGCCGCGTTCTTTATACCCTTTACCGTCTCATCCCAGGCGTCGACCTTCCCCTTGACCCCTACCATCCTGTTGTGGATCTTTTTGTCGGACGACTCCAGCGTTATCTGGAAATAGTCTATCCCCTCCTCTATGAGCCTCCCGATATACTTCTTATCCATGAGCCTCCTGCCGTTTGTCAACAGCCCCGCGACCATCCCCAGATCTTCGGCGGTGCCGACAAGCTCCGGGAGGTCGTCCCTCATCGTCGCCTCCCCGCCTGTGAAGGCCACGTGGAATATCCCCAGATCCCATAGCTTCTCCATGACCCTCTTCCACTGGTCGGTGGTGAGCTCGCCCGATCCGTCCCCCTTGTCCCGGTCGACGTAGCAGTGACCGCAGTCGTTGTTGCACCTGTATGTCAGGGCGAGGTCCATCCTGTAGGGGGCGTTAGACGGCGTCGAGAAGGGCTCGATCCTCTCCACATCGAGGTAGGTTATGGGACAGACATCCTCCATTATAGACATCGAGTCTATTAAATCCCTGAGCTTCCGATACTCCTCCCTCAACGTCTCTTTATTCACCCCCCGGTAGCGCCCCTTTACGATCTTCACCGTCTCATCTTCCGACCTCCCCTCGACGATGAGCTTGGCGAACTCGGTGGCGGTGGGATTCAGGTGCAGTATCCTCGCCGCGTTGATCGAGAGGATGGAGTTTCCCCCCTCCATGACCCTCAGGTGGAGCCTGTAGTTGCCGCCGTCCTCCCCCGTGACCCTGCTGTGGTAGATTCCCGCTTCAATCGGTTTTTCGTTCTTAAAGAAGTCCTTGATCTTCATATCTATCTCCCCCCTCCCGCACAGGCGCAGGCACAGCCGGCACAGGCACAGGCGCAGGCGCATCCGCCGCCGCCGCTGCTGCTCCTGCTGGAGCTGCCGGAGCTCTGGGGCGCCGGATTGGTAACCCTCGTAACGCCGGACGAGAACGACTCGATGTTTCTTATAAAATTGCCGGAGAAGTTCTCGAAGCCGGTGACCATCTTGTTCGCCAGATCCGCCCCCGAGGTGAACGACTTGGATATCGACTCCCCGACGCCCTTCATGGACTTGGCCCCGGCCCCGGAAGTGCTCGGGTAGTAGTTACGAGCGTACCAGCGGGGGGCAATCACCTCCCTGCCGGTGAAGGTCTCCTCCATCCTGTCGCCGAATTTCTTGTCCATCATTATCCACTCGAGCTTGTCGCTCCACTCCTTGCCCAGAAGCTCCGGGGTGTCGGCGGTCGTCACATGCCTCCATGCAAGGTCTACGATATGCTGGTAGTAATCCCTCGTCTCCCTCCTGGAAAACCCCTTGATCCTCTTGTTGACGTCCTTGATCATCTTTACCATCGTTGTCCTCATCTTTCTCAGGTCAGCCTGGCCGTTGGGCTTTATCGCCTCCAGAAACTTCAGCTCGTAATCTTTGAGGTTGGATTTATCGACCCCCTCTATCTTTATCACCTTCGGCGTCTTCCCCTTGCCTTTCTCCTCCACCCTGACGATCCCCTTTTTCAGAAGCCCGAAGAGGATCATCGTGACGACCTTGTCGAGGGGAAGCTCCAGGAGCACCGACGCCTCCGGGGCCGTCAGCCCCCGCTTGATCCCGACCCCCTCGATGGAGACCTTGGAGGGAAAATACTTCATCTTTCGCCTCTGACCCTTGACTATGGTCCATATAATCATAAAGAAGAAACCGCCGAATATCATAATGGGGAGGTTCGTAATGATTACGACCACAAAGCCTATTATTAGGGTAAAAAACGAAAACTTTGGAGGTTCCGACACCGCCCCCTCGGCGACGTACTTCCTCGGGAACGACACGCCGAATTTGTACTGGGTCGACGGGCTTGCGGACGCGTTTATCCACGTGAAGACGATCCTCCCCTCTCCGTCGAAGCTCGTGGAATCGAACTTCCTCTTTCCGTCCTTCTTATCGTGATACACGGTCTCGTCGGAAGTAACACCCTTCGGGAAGTGGACGTTGAGCTTAAGGTCCGTCGTCCCGTGGGCGTAGGCGGAGCCGTACCACGTGGGTGAAAAGACCATCGAGGCGTAGTCCTCCTTATCCTCATCGGTGAACAGCATCTTCGGGTGGATGATAGAAAAGTTCAGGGTGCCGGTCTGCCCCGGCTGGATGGTCTGTGCCCCCAGGTGAACCTCCACCCCGGTGACGTAGGTCGATTTTCGGATGTCGGTGAGGGCGACGTTGTTGATCGAAGCCTTGGCGCTTGACAGGTTGTAGTTGCTGTTCGGGAGCCCGATGTCGACGATATCTATCGGGTGGGCGCCGGGATCGCAGCTGAACGTCAGGCTGTAGGCGATCGATATCGATCCGTCGTGATTGATATAGACGTTAGAGTAGTTTTTTGGGACCGAAAAGGAGTACTCCTGGGCCGTTGCAACGCCGGGCGAAAGTGCCGTTATCAAAACCGCCAATATTAATATGGCCATCCCCACACCTGTTATCCTTTTCACCTTTTTTCTCCTGATATTTGGTTAATTTAAAATAGATCGATTAAAGGAGGAGAGTACCTTCCCCCAACAATAGAAGAAGGGTCGCAACTGAAAATCTTCGTATTTTGCCGTTATAAAACAGACACAAACTGAGCCAACCCCTTTACGAAAAACCGGAAGATGACTTACCGCAATGGACTAAATAATATCAGGATTGCGGGCATTGTCAACACGATTTATTTAGAATTTTTGCGAGGCGGACTTCGCCGAATTATAATCCGCTCCTCAAGCTCGATCAATCGCTCCATCGTGTATCGAACGAGATTCAGGGATTCGGATACGATTAATGCTCCCAAAAGATTTAAGCGTACTCCGGTTTAAAGAAACGGGCGGGGGCGCCGGGGCCTTACCCCCCTTCGCTACGAACAGATTATTCTTACATATGGAATGAGGGGGAAAATCGAAAAGATTCCGCTACCACCAAATTCACCATCTATAATATTAAGATAGATAACTTCTTTCCCTTAAGATCAGGCAAGCAATAGACAGGTGAAAAATGTTGATTAACAGTTGATCTTACTTATGAAGGAAGTCGGCTATTTAGGCCTCAAACGGCGCGAAACCGGACCAAGCCCCCCTCAAATTTTGACTCCGCCTCTCCCCGCAAACAGAGCGCCTCGAGGTAGCCGTTCACCTCGAAGACCACGTGGGAGGCGTAAATCCCGATGAGCTCTGGGAAAATCCTCGATGTCAGGTCGGCGGGCGTAATCCAATCCCTATCGAGGCTGCCTTCAACCCTGGCAAAGAGGTCGTCGTGAAACGCGAGGGTCATCTCAACGTGCCCCCGGGGGTCGGTTATCGCCTCCCCGTGGCCGGGGTAGATCAATTTCGGGTTAAGCCCCAGGACCTTCTTGAGAGAGTCTATGTAAGGCATGAGTCCTATGCCTGTGTCCGCCGTCATCTCAGGGAGGGGGTTTGTGGCAACGCCGTTCATCACGTGGTCGCCGGAGAAGAGAACCCCCTCCCCCTCGCCGTCGATCAGGGATATGCTCCCCCCCGTGTGCCCCGGCGTATCGACGACCTTAAGCATTAAGCCGCCGAGGTCTATCTCGTCCCCCTCCTCGATAAAGGAACAGCCCGAGAGGGGCGTGTAAAACCGCCTCATAAGCTTTATGTAGTTTCTGAATATCCTGTTTACGTCCCTTTCCGATAGCCCCATTGCCACAAAACGGCGGGCGTTTCTCTCCATCATCCCGACCAGCTCCTCGACCCCGGCCGTCACCCTGAACTCGTCCGCAGGGTGTATCAATACCTCGGTGTTAACGCTTTCGAGGATCTTCCCGCAGAGCCCCACGTGGTCGATGTGGCCGTGCGTCAGGATTATTCTCTCAATATCCACAATCGAATAACCGATCCCTTCTATGCCGGAGACGAGCTTTTCCCAGGCAAGTTCCGTGTCGAGCCCCGTGTCTATAAGTGTGGGGACCTCGCCGGGGATGAAATAAACGTTTACCGGATTTAAGGGGAAAAGGAGGGGCAGCGTGAAGGTATGGACGTCTTTTTTTAATGGATATTTCAATGGGTTTTTTAATGGATATTTCAATGGATACCTTATATCTATGACTCTGCACCCGCTTTCGGGCGACGGGCGGTCACTGATCCTCGTCCTCGTCCTCCTTGTCAAGCCCGTAGGCCTTGAGGATGATCTTGATCGGATGGATGGCCTTCTTGTCCGACAGGTTTTCTATCTGCATCCTGCACGCCTCGCAGTCGGAGGCCGCAAACTCTGCGTCGGACCTCAACAGGAGCTCTGCCAGCTCCCCCCCGATGGCGTTTGCGATGTCAGATTTCTCCTCCTTGAAGCCGTAGGTGCCGGCGAGTCCGCAGCAGTAGGTACCCAGCTCGTCCACCTCGAGTCCCGGCACGAGTCCCATCAGGTCTATCGAGGGAAACCCGATCCCGAGGGAGCGCAGGTGGCACGGGATGTGGTACGGGAGGACCATGTTGACTTCCTGGAAGTCGGTGTCGAGCTCCCCCGCCTCGTGAAGCCCCCAGAGGAACTCCGAGACCTCCACCAGGTTCCCGGAGAGCCTCTCCGCCTCCGGGAGGTCGAGGTAGGTCGCGTAGTCGTCCCTTATCATCATCCCGCAGGAGGTGGAGCTGTAGATAATCTTGAGCCCCTCGTCGGCGGCCTTGAAAAGCCCCTCCAGGTTCTCCAGGGCGAGCTTCCTCGCTTCCCTGATATCCCCGTTTCCAAGAAGCGGAAGCCCGCAGCAGTTCTGCTTAGGAAACACCGCCTGATAGCCGTTCCTCTCCAGGACCTTGACCACCGCCTTTCCGAGGCTGGGGTCGTTGAAGTTGGTGAAACAGCCGTAGAAATAGGCCACCTTCTTCTCCGACTCGAAGGAGTAATTCTCGATCCACCTCTCGAACGGCTCCGAGGTATAGGACGGGTACCTCAGGTCCTTTTCGAGATGGAGGAGCTTTTCCGAGATCCACCTCAACGCCTTCGACTTCATAAAGGTGTTCGCGGCGGGGGCGGCGATGCTCCCCAGGTGCCCGAACATATAGGCGTGGGATAGGAGCTTGTCCCTTATCGAGATTCCCTGGTCTTTTTTCAGGGCGATCTTCGCCTTGGTGTTCAGCTCCGATATGTTGACCCCGGACGGGCAGACGACGTCGCAGATTCTGCACCCGGTGCAGTAGTCCAACGAGATGTCATGGGGGTCTTCCCCGTCGCTGCGAAACCGCTGGAAATCGGGGCCAACCTGCTTCGGGCCGAGGAACTTGTCCGTTACCTTGACCACCGGGCAGTGCTCGACGCATACCGTGCACTTGACACACTGGTCGGCGGGATAGTGTATATCTTTTTTCATCATATCCGCTTAAATCATATTTTAGAGGCCAGAACGCCCGCCTTGTAGCTGGAGGATATCGTAACGCCGCCGCCCGATTTCTCCTTCAGGGCGTCGTAGCCGCAAAGCTGGGCGCCCACCACAAAGAGGTTCTTGAACCTCGGCTTTTTCTTTTCATCAATAGGTATCAGGTTTTCGTCAACACAGATCCCGACCTTGTTTATCGGGTGTCCTGCGGGGTCGAAGAAGTTCTTGTTGAACCACCCGCTCCTCGTCTTAGGCCCAACCACATCGAGGCCGAAGATCGGCTCTAAGAGACTCGTCTCCGTGGAATGGATACCCCTGCCGACAAGCCCCCCCGTCGCCAGGACGAAGGCCTTTCCCCCAAGTACCATCTCCCTCTTCCCCATGGAGATGGTAAGCTCGATCACCCTGTCGTTTTCGGTCCTCGCCGACACAACCTCGTACCCCAAAAGCAGCTTCACCTTGAGCGATCTCAAGACCGCCTCCAAGGCCTTGTAGAGGCGATACCCGCTCACCGAGGGGGGGAGCGTCGGCGTTTCAAATATCTTGGTATTGATCACCCTCTCTATGTATTCGATCACCTCATCGCTCCTCCTGAGTCCCAGGACCGCGGGCGTGGCGATCCTCTCGCCGTCCCTGACGTTTTCGTAGAGCGCCTGGGCGACTCTCTCGAGGAAGTCGGGATCGTCGAACTTCCGGGCCAGCGTAAGGGAGGTCATCCCGGAACTCTCCGCCCCGAGCTCAAGATCGACGGTTCTCCCCCTGAAGTGGGGAAGCTCGACCCCCTCGACTGTCAACGTGGAGATGTTATGGGCCATGTAGGAGGGATAGAAGTCCCTGAGACCCTGAAATCCACATATCAGGACGTCCCCATCGTCCCGGAGATCGCCCGGCGCCATGCTGGAGGAGAGAAGGGCTGTGGGCTTTACCGTCCCCACGGCGGTGGGGAGGAGGAAATTCCTGTTCAAATCCCCCACGTACCTGACGCCCCCGGACGACGCGACCTCCAAAAAGGCTGAGACCCCGCCCTCGATGAACTTCATCCCCACCTTCGAGTAGGGGTGGTCCGGATTTTTCGCGATCAGCTCCCCGATCCCCTCCTTGGGCGACCCGAGGGGACTGATCACCTCCGGCGGATAGTGCCCCAGGTAGTCGATCGTCCCGGTAAATATCGTGATGATCCCTATCCCCTTTCCGACGATAAGGACCTTCTTCCCCTCTTTGGCCGCGGTTATCCCCGCCATCAATCCGCCGAGGCCGGCCCCTATCACCACCACATCGTAGTTCATACCCTTTACTCCTCCTCCCTTTTGGCCCCGTTACCCTCTTTAACCTTGTCGAGGGCGAAAAGGCCCAGGTAGATACCCTCCATCAGCTGCTCTTCCACGAGCTGGTCCCCGCGGAGGATCGGCCTTATCCCCCTCCACCGCTCCTCCAGAAACTTCCTCAGGATGCTGTTCGCCTCGTAGTCCGGAACCATCCCGAGCTCGTGGAGGATCCCCAGAAGGCGATACGTGCAAAACCCTCCCTGGCAGGAGCCCATTCCCACCCTTGTCCTGTGCTGGATATCGTTGAGGTCGGTGGTTCCCGTCTCCTCTATTACCTTCAATATCTCTTTTTTCGTCACGAGCTCGCACTCGCAGACTATCTCCTCGATGCCGCCCGGCTTCTTCTTCAGCATTATCTCTATCTTGTCGAACCGATCCCCCAGCTTGTAGTACTCTCCGTCCTCGGAGCCGAGGATCGGCTTTTCAGCCGTCGTGCAGGGGATATGGACGCCGAGCTTTTCCGCTATGAGATCGACGACCTTCTCCGCCATAAGCCTGTAGGTGGTGAGCTTTCCACCGACTATGCTTATAAAGCCCTCGATGCCATCCGCCTCCCTATGGTCGATTACGGTAAAGCTCCTCGATATATCCCTTCCGCCCGCGCTTCCATTGGAATCCCCCGCAGTCCCCAAGAGGGGGCGTATCCCGGCGTACGCCCTGATGACCCTCGCCTCCTCGGAGGGTGGGAGCATTAACGCCGCCTCCCCCAGCATCATCTCCACCTCCTGTCTCGTAACCGTGAAGTCATCCGGATCGCCGACCTGAATGGACGTTGTCCCGATTATCGTCGTCGGCTCGTTCGGGACGATTATGTCGCCGTCTCCAGGCGGCCGCAGCCTGTTGATGATCCTGTTGTTGATCCTCCTGTTGAAGATGAGAAGGCTCCCCTTAAAGAGGCTCAACGGGACGTGGGCTCCGGACAGGGACGCGACCTTCTCCGCCCAGCCGCCTGTCGCGTTTACAGCGAACTTGGCCCGGATCTTATGGGTCTCTCCTGTCACCATATCCTTGACGACCACTGTCTTAAGCCTCCCCCGATCCACAACGATCCCCACGACTTCTGTGTGCCTCATTATCCTTCCACCGTTCGCCTCGCTGTCCGCGGCGTTGTCGATGGTGAGACCGAAGGGGTCGACGGCGGCGTCCGGGACCCTGATTATCTCCTCCGCACTGTCTGTGAGGTTCGGCTCAAGCTTCTTCGCCTCGGAAAGCGTCATAAACTCCGTCTCGATCCCCGCATCGTCGCAGGCGGTGACGAACTTGTCTACGTACTTCCTGTCGTCCTGGGGAAGCCTCACGAAGAGTCCGCCCGTGTCCTCGATATTTCTCGAGGCCACCTTCTTGAGGATGATGTTCTCCTCGATGCACTCCCTGGCGGACTCCGGGTCTTTGACCGCGTACCGTCCGCCGCTGTGGAGAAGGCCGTGGCAGCGACCGGTGGCGCCCGCGGCCAGGTCCTTCCTCTCGACCAAGATGGTCTCTATTCCCCTCAGCGTCAGGTCCCGGGCGATGCCGGTTCCGGTGACCCCTCCCCCGATTACCACAACTTCAGTGTGAAAGTCCAATTTTACTCCCCTTTAAAAAGCCGGCCCGATCTCTATTTCGTCATTCACGGCCCGATAAAATGTTACACTGACAAGCAGGAGCTTGTCAGTAGAACCCAGCGCGCAGACACCACCCTCTGGATTCCCGCTTTCGCGGGAATGACGAATAGTATAATATTGCCTGCGACCCCCTCCCACTGACAAGCCGGAGCTTGTCAGTGCCACCCAGCCGCGTGTTTATTGTATTAACCCGATTGCTTCGTCGCTAAAGCTCCTCGCAATGACAATGTAAGAATATTTTGTAATTACAAGCAACCAACTTCTCACACCGTAATTCCCGGCACGACTGGGAATCCAGTGAATATCAAACTGGTTTCCAGTTTTCACGGGAACAGGTCTGGATTCCCGCTTGCCAAGGGAATGACAAATCATCACTTCGTGCTCACCCTGGCCACCGCCTCCTTCCATCCCTTGTAGAGCTCATCCCTCTGTGACTTATCCATGGCCGGTTTGAAGACCCTCTCCACCTCTCTGCACTCCTTTAGCTCCGCGGCGCTCTTCCAGAATCCGGAGCCGAGCCCCGCCAGGTAGGCGGCACCGGCGGCGGTGGTCTCGATCATCTTCGGCCTCTCCACGTCGATGTTTAAGATGTCTGACTGAAACTGCATCAGGAAGTTATTCGATGCGGCTCCGCCGTCCACACGCAACAGGCTCATATCCACCTCCGACTCCTCGTTTACAACCTCGACCAGGTCCCTTGTCTGGTAGGCGATAGACTCCAGGGCGGCCCTCGCCAGGTGCTCCCTGCCGGAGCCCCTCGTTATCCCCAGGATGCCGCCCCGGGCGTGCATGTCCCAGTAGGGGGCGCCCAGCCCAACGAAGGCGGGGACCATGTAGAGGCCGTGGGTGTCCTCGACCCCCATCGCCAGCTCTTCGGTCTCCTTTGCGTCCTTGATGATCTTCAGCTCGTCCCTCATCCACTGGATCGCCGCGCCGGCGATGAACACTGCCCCCTCCAGCGAATATATAGGCTTTCCCTCGTCGCTGCACGCTATGGTGGTGAGAAGCCCCTTTTCCGAGTGGACGATACCGTCTGTAACCGACAAGAGAAAGCACCCGGTGCCGTAGGTGTTTTTCGCCATGCCGGGCTTCGTGCACCCCTGGCCGAAGAGGGCCGCTTGCTGGTCTCCGGCGACGCCTGTTATGGGGACCTTCCGCTCCATCGGTAGCTTCTCCGCCGTTTGGCCGAAGAGGGAGGCGGAGTCCTGGACCACGGGCAGCATCGCCTCCGGGACTCCGAGGATATCGAGGATCTTCTTGTCCCACTGTTTCTTCTCGATATTGAACATCAGGGTCCTCGAGGCGTTGGTGTAGTCGGTGGCGTGGACTTCTCCGCCTGAGAGGTTGTACATGAGCCATGTGTCTATCGTCCCGAAGAGGATCTCCCCCTTCTCGGCCCTATCCCTCGCCCCGGGTACGTTGTCCAGAAGCCACTTGACCTTCGTGCCTGAGAAATAGGCGTCAATAACGAGGCCGGTGTTCATCTTGAAGAGCTTTTCGTGTCCCGCTTCCTTTAGATCGTCGCATATTTCGGCGGTCCTCCTGCACTGCCAGACGATGGCGTTGTGGATCGGCACTCCGGTCTCCTTCTCCCAAAGAACGGTGGTCTCCCGCTGGTTGGTGATTCCTATGGCGTGGATATCCTTCAGCTCAACTCCGCTCCTCACGCAGGCGTCGAGCATCGTTTCTTCGACGCTCTTCCATATCTCCATCGGGTCGTGCTCTACCCAGCCCGGCTTCGGGTAGATCTGCGTGAACTCCTTGTAGGCGCTCCCGACGACCGCTCCACTTTCGTCAAATATAAAAACCCTGCTTCCGGTTGTGCCCTGATCGATGGCCATGATATATCCGCCCATGTTTTTACTCCCCTCTCGCCTAAAAAATTTTTATACTAAAATAAAGCATTAACTTATTATTATATCATTTGTTATCTTTAAATCCAAATTTTTTTACTCATGTTGTCTCATTGTTCATTCGGTTCCGGAAATCCCCCACTGACAAGCAGGAGCTTGTCAGTGGAACCCAGCTCATAAATTATCACATCTTGAATTACACTAAAGGGACGGTGACTCTGTTGAATTGATAAAACATTTTCCAATCCCCTCATGGTGTAAAATTCCTAACCGATGAGGCCGCCCAGCCCTTTGACTATCGCCTCGGCCTCGCTTATTATCTCTTTAACCACGTCGCCGGCCGCTTTGAGCCCCGTTATCATCCCTCCGATCTGCCCGCAGTAGACCGTCCCCTCGTCGATGTCGCCGTTCTGGGCCGCCATCTGTGAGCGTCCCTCCCCTATCATTTCATAAAGCTCTTCGGCTGTGGCGCCGGCCATCTCCGCCTTGTTTATCCTATCGGTCAGCGAGTTCTTGACGCCCCTGGCGGGGGCGATCGTCCTGGCGGTGAGGACGGTGCCGGTGTCCGTTACGTTGACTATCGCCTCCTTGAACTTCGGGTGCGCCCTCGCCTCGTGGGTTGCGGCAAACCTCGTTCCCACCTGGACTCCCTTCGCCCCCAGCGCCAACGCCGCCACAAAACCCCTCCCGTCCGCTATACCCCCGGCCGCTACCACAGGGATACTTACCCTGTCGACCGCCTGCGGGACCAGGGCCATCGTGGTTATCTCGTCGAAGCCGTCGTGCCCCCCCGCCTCTATCCCCTCGACCACTATCGCGTCAACGCCGGCCAAGGCCCCCTTCTCCGCGAGGGTGACGTTGGGAGAGACGTGGATTACCTTGAGCCCCGCATCGTGAATCTTACCCGTGAAGCGCTTCGGGCTTCCGGCGGACGTCGATATGACGCTTACCCCGCCGGCGATCGACGCATCAATCAACTCCTCCGCATCCGGCCTCAAGAGGGGGACGTTCACCCCGAAGGGCTTTTTGGTCAGCCCCTTTACAAGCTTCATCTCCTCTTTAAGCTCGTCCACCGTCATGCCGCCGGCGGCGAGGACCCCCAGCCCCCCCGCCTCCGAGACGGCGGAGCAGAGCTCGTGCATACATATCCAGACCATGCCACCCTGAATTATCGGATACTCGATGCCGAGAATATCGCAAAGCTCCGTCTTAAACATAAAAACCTCCGGTCACTGAATTGTCCTTGAGAGTATACTAACTTTTCCCGTTAAGGTAAAGGAAAATTGAATTTGGGCTTGAACAATTAATCCCTCTCTGGTACTATTCGGCTACAGAAGCCAGGTGAAAACTTCTAATTGAAATACAGTGAGGTAAAATATATGAAGATAACAAATGTACTTCCGGTCATTCTCTCTCTCGTTTTGGTAGCAATGTTCTTGACCGCGGCGTCCGCCCAGGACCTCAAAACCAGGGTGAACGAGATCGAGAAGGCATACCACGAGGGGAAGCTGGATGGAGTAATAGACAAATATGAGCGTCAGGTGAAGGAAAATCCGAACGACCCGGTCCTTCACTACCTTTTGGGGCTCGCCTATCTCCACTCGGATTTCGACAACAAGGAGGCGACCTTCGACAAGGCGTACAGGGAGCTTATCAGGGCGAAGGAGTTCGATCCCAAAATGAAATACGTCAACTACTCCCTCGGGACCGTTTACTGGTACAAGGGGGAGTACGAAAAGGCGATCGAAGCGTATCGAGAGGAGATAAGGCTCGACCCGGAATACGGCTGGAACTATTACAACCTGGGGATGGCCTACGAGGGATTGAAGAAGTGGGACAAGGCGTGGAGCCAGTACATCATCGCCATCGAAAAAGACACAACGATATACGATGCCCACAATAACCTCGGCAGGATAGCCATGTACTGGAAGGGAGACTACTTCAGGGCGCTCGACGAATTCAAGGCGGCGATGGAGCTTAAGCCGGATGAAAAGCTCTACAGGGAGAACTACAACAAGGCGATAAAAAAGCTTAAGGATTTGAAGGATTCGGTGGAGAAGGGGGAGCTCACCCTACCCGCGGACGATTTAAAGAAGCTCAAAAGCCTCGACCTGAAGGAGGTGGAGGTGGAGTAGGATCGGCCTGCGGCGCGGCCGTGAAAATGTTATCCGGACGAGCCGATCTTTACTACATTTCCGGCTGAGCCTCGGATTTTTTAAACGAATTCAAAAAATGCGTGTATTGCTTGACAGCCTTGAAACCCGATGAGATAATATAGGCATCGAATTAATAGTTCGATGCCTTTTTTTAAGTGCCGCCAAGTATATTAGGTGGTATATATATGAGATAATTGCAAATTATATTCTCCGTTTCAAAGACAGCTGTGGGCTCCCACCAAATCAATAAATCATAATTCAACGCATTTCTTTAAATAATATATTTGGGGGAAAGCAGCCATGAAAAAGGAGATTGCGAAAAAAGATCTGTACGAATTGTATGTAGACACGGTAAAAAATCGAACCCACATTATTTTCAGGGGATTCTGGGAGAATCTTGACGATCTTCCAAATCTGTTGGAGGATTTTAAAAGAGTCATGGATGAAGTTAAAAGCGGATTTACCAGTATCACGGACGTCTCAGAGATGAAGCCGCCGTCCCAGGAAGCCTCTCAGCTCTTAGTCGAGATGAAGAATATCGCCGACAAAAAGGGACAGGGCAGGGTGGCACGGATCGTGGATAAGAAGTTAACTAAAATTGTATCTAAGAGGATCAGCAGGGAGAGCGATATGGGCAAAGAGGTCGAACACTTCGCCACATACGAAGAGGCGGAAGCGTGGCTTGACAGCTTTAAGGATTGATAAAATAAGCAACGCTTACCATCTTTAAAAAAGCACTTCATATATGGAGTGCTTTTTTTTGCCAATCATCCGGCGCCACACGGCCGACCGCCCCCGTCCTGCCCCGGTTTATTGACCAGCCCCAACCGACATTGACCATCTGAAGTTTAACGTATGCTGTTTGTCCTCAACCGTTTGCCCCACTCCGTTCAATATATCGATTCAGCGCTTGACTCCCCTCCGCTAATCCTTTTACCCCTCCTTCACAAACCGCCCCATTTCCCTGTTAATATAGTCGAAGAGGTCGAGTATCCACTTCGGGTCTTTCGGGCTTTCCGGCGTGTCGATAAAGGAGATGAAAGGCTTTATGTCGAGGACCTTTGTCTCATCGATGGCGTCCAATCCCCTGAGGATCAACACGTTTCCCCTCCGCTCGAGGAGCTCCACCACCGTAAGCCCGATCGGATTCGGCCTTGCGGGAGAGCGCGTGGAGAAGATCCCCTTGGTCGGAAACTCCTTGAATCCCCCTGGGTGGACCTTCTTTATCCGGCGGGCCCCCTCATCGGTGAACTGGGTCAGAAAGAGGACTATGACGTGGGAAAACTCCTCTATGCCGTCGAGACAATCGGCGTACTCTTCTTCGACGACTATCTCCGACACCTCCATCTCCACATACTGATCGAGGGCCAGCTCCCTATCTATCTTCAGGTCCTGATCCTCTGGATATAGGCAGGCCTCCTTACGGCCGCTTTTCACCGTTCCTATCCGCTTCAGCTTGAAATCGATCATTGTTTAACTCCTTCAACAAGATAAACAGCACAACTTAACTATCAGATAGCACAATAAATACGAATATTTATCTACATTCCACTGATGTCTCTCCCTAAAAAAGCCCTTCACACCTGAACAGGTACTATTTCGATTTCAGGTCTTTCTTTGTGGGCTCTTTCTTTGAAGGCTTCTTCTTCTCCAGGGCGGTCTTGGGAGCCGTATCCCTCTCAAAGGCGTCCATGCAGGCCGTCCCGAAGAGGGCGGGCCACAGAAGATATGAGATATAGAAGATAAAAAATATACTGACAATCGAGAACAGTATCCCCACGAGGGGAAAGATGAATAGTACAAGCATAACGAAAACGACGACGTACATAACTATGAAGGCTATAACGTAGTCCCCAAAGACCGCCAGGGTCCTTTTAAATATCTCGACGATCCTAAAGGCCTCCACAAAGTTCTCGTCGCCCTTTGCGTAGCTCGCCAACGCCATCGGATACAAAAACGCAGCCAGCATCCAGAGGAAAAACCCCGCCGAAATAAAAGCTACGCCTATCAATAATATTATGACTCCCGCTTCGACCTTGGCAATGGTAACGAGGACGCCGAAAAAGATGACCATAAAACCTAAAGAGCCGACAATCATCGGGGGGACGATGTAACAGAGACCTATGAGGAAGAGCCAGATCCCCTGAAAGAAGAGCCCTTTGAAGTCGTCCCACTCCGGCATATAAGGCTCCTCTCCGTTTAAGACGGATTTAAAGATTTTATACTTGTATCCAACCGAGATGAAATTTGCCAATGGGAAGGCGCTTATCGCCGCCCCTACGAGGATCTTTATCGGCCACTCTTTATCCCCAAACGGATAGGAAAACGCCTTATTGATATTTATCACCGCAGTCTCCCAAATCGATTAAAAAATACAAATCAATACATATCCCCGCCCTTATTGAATCATCCCGCCGATGAAAAGACGTAGAGCGCGGCTTTTATCTCTCCGGCACCGCCACCATAAATTCGTCGTCGTCCGAAAAGGCCTGAGAGCAGGCCTGTCCGATAAGGCCGACCCACACAAGGGAATAGAAATAGAATATCATAAATACATGGATAAGTGCGACTAACAGCCCAAAAAAGGGTATGGCGCACAATACATAGATGGCCATGCAGGTCGCAAAAATGATTACAAAGGCGACAACGTAATCTCCAAGGACCCTGAATACTTTTGAAGTGATATCGAACAACCTGAACGCCTCCCCGAATCTCTCCCCTCCCCTTGCGTAGTTCGCCAGAGCCATTGGGTAAAGAAGCATCGTTATCAATCCAAGGATGGAGCCTACGAACAAAAATAGCGCTCCTATAAAGGCCATCCCTATAAACTCTTCACCTTTGTCGGAAAGATATAGGCCTATTCCCCCCACCGTCATTATGCCGCCGGTGAGAACCAGGAAGAGGGGGATGAAATAGTAGCAGAGCTGGATAAGAAACACCCAGAATCCCCGAACGAAATATTCCGAAAAGTTGTCCCACTTCGGCAAATAGAGATCCCCTTTGTTTACCGCCGCCTTGAAGACGGTGTAGGCGTAGCCCTTGCTGAAGAAGTTCACTATCGGGATATAAACGAATATCGTCCCGAGCAGAATCTTGATTGGCCAATCCTTGTCTCTAAATGGATACGAAAACGCCTCTTTTATATCGATCATTTTTCCACCCTCTCTTTTTTCATTTTCAACTTTCTCTCTCACCTTTGCAATTAGTAAGCAGCCGTTTTTACGTCATTCCCGACCTGAACGTGAATTATTCTGTCATTCCCAGCTTGACTGGGAATCCACTAGATATCATTCTGGATCCCCGCTTTCGCGAGGACAGGCCTGGATTCCCGTTTTCACGGGAATGACAACCAATATAGATTCTTACACTGTAAACACGACCTTCAGACTAATAAACAGGGCCTTTCCCCAGATTTTTAGCCGAAACCCAATATAGAAATCTAAAACCTTTGTTTATGATTATCGAGGATCTATAAAAATGGACTTCTATATCCAGTCCCTGTAGCTGCCCAGCGCCAGCGCCGCAAACAAGATCACCGAAGACCCAAAAAACGTCACCATCGCCATGAAATCGCCTGCAAGAAGGTGTGAATAGGATTCGGGGAAAAGGGCCGCCAGAACGGTAAGTATTCCACAAAGGATGGTCATGATATGCCAGATCATAAATCACTCCTTAAAATTTATCCCGTTTTTCCAGCCCCACTGCAAATATACACACCGCGTTAACTTCCTGTTTCTAATATATCATACAACCGCTGTATGTCAAAAGGATTTGTCCCTTCAAAATCTCTGCTCCATCAACAAGAACCTACACTGGGATTGCCGAGAGACTTTTTTGTCGCCCTGAATTTTGGTTCAACATTGGAAGCATAAAACCGAACCGGCTTGAATCAAAGCGCGGTGTTATAGATGTACGTTAAATGTTGAATTTTTTTCGGCTTCGCTAAATCAGCCCCGATTTTTTCATATGGACCATTAGGATGGAGATCGCCGCAGGGGTGACGCCCGGTATCATCGAGGCCTGGCCGATGGAGGAGGGCCTCACCTCCTCTAACTTCTCGGTGACCTCAAGCGACAGGCCGGAGAGCCCCCGGTAGTTGAAGTCCTCAGGGATTATCACTTCGTCCATCCTCTGAAGCCTGTTTACCTGCTCGTCCTGGCGCCTGATGTACCCCTCGTACTTGACCTCCACCTCCACCTCGGAGAGGGCCTCGTCGTCTATCTCCGAGACGCCGGGGACAATCGCCTTGATCGTCTCGATCGTCACCTCAGGCCTCCTCAATATCTCCCTTAAGGTGACCTGCTTTTTTATCTCCGAGACGTTTAGGCTCAAGAGCTTCTCGTTTACCTCCCTCTTCGGGTTTATCTTCTCGTCGACGGCGGCGAGCCCCCTCTTAAGCGCCTTCTTCTTTTCGAGGTAGAGTCTCCAGTCGTCGTCCGAGACGAGCCCCACGTCGCGCCCGGTCGGCGTCAGCCTGAAGATGCTGTTTCCCTCCCTGAGGCTCAAGCGGTACTCCGCCCTGGATGTGAACATCCTGTAGGGCTCTTTCGTCCCCTTGGTGACGAGGTCGCTTATCATAACGCCGATGTAGGCCTCGGAGCGCTTCAGGATCAGGGGCTCCCTCTTCTCGGCCCTCAACGCCGCATTTATCCCGGCGATTATACCCTGGGCCGCCGCCTCCTCGTAGCCGGACGTCCCGTTTATCTGCCCGGCGAAGTAGAGGCCGGAGACGGCCTTCGTCTCCAGCGACATCTTGAGCTGGGTTGGGGGGATCATGTCGTACTGGATACGGTAGGCGGGTCTCACTATCTCGGCATCTTCGAGGCCCGGAATCGAGCCGAGGATCTTCCGCTGGATATCCAGCCCCAGGATCGTGAATATCCCGTTGACGTAGACCTCGGTCGTCGCGATCCCCTCCGGCTCCAGGAATATCTGGTGGCGCTCCTTTTCCGGGAAGAAGATCACCTTCTCCTCGATGGAAGGGCAGTAGCGGGGGCCTTTCCTGGCGAGGAACTTCTCCTCCACGTACTTCGCGTCAACGGCGTCCCTGATTACCCTGTGGGTATTCTCGTTTGTGTAGGTTATGTAGCAGGGGAGCTGATCCCTCTCTATCGGGGGCGACCTGAAGGAGAATGGGTGTATCGGCCACTGGAGGGGCTGAAGCTCCGTTTTATCCCAGTCTATCGTCTTCCCGTCAACCCTGGGCGTTGTGGCCGTCGCGAACCGCTCGATCGCAAATCCCAGCTCGATTAGAGAGTCGGAGAGCTTTACGGAGGGAAAATCGCCCAGCCTTCCGGCCGGAAACTCGAAGTCGCCGATGCTGATCATCCCCCGCATGAATGTGCCGGTGGCAAGGACCACGGAATGCGAGAGATACTCGTCCCCCACCTCTGTGACGACGCCGGAGATCACTCCATCCTCGGCGACGATCCTGTCCACCATCGCCTGCTTGAGGTCGAGGTTCTCCTCCACCTCCAGCGCCCACTTCATGTAGGCGCGATACGCCGTCCTGTCCGCCTGGGCCCTCGAAGACCTAACCGCCGGCCCCTTGGTGGAGTTGAGCGTCCTGAACTGGATCCCGGAGCTGTCTGTGGCAAGACCCATCTCTCCACCGAGGGCGTCTATCTCCTTTACCAGCTGCCCCTTGGCCAGCCCCCCAACGGCCGGATTGCAGGACATCTGCCCGATGTTGTCGGCGCTGCTGGTGACGAGAAGCGTCTTTCTCCCCATCCTGGCGGCCGCCAGCGCCGCCTCGCACCCGGCGTGACCCGCCCCCACGACTATGACATCGTACCTCTTCATGGAGCCTCTGGTCTCATCTCAAAACAGGCAAAAATCGCGATTAAATGTAAATATGCGGAATAGAAAAATATCACGGCGTGTGTGCTGAAGTATAGAAACCGAATCAGTTCCGACAAAAAAGACCCCCTCCCCCGGCCGGCTACTTGATCCCGATCTCCTCGTCGGTGAGGTAGCAGGCGGGGTCTGCTGCCCAGGTGTCGCCGGTCATCGCCTCGGCCCTCGCCCTGAAGTTTCCTGCACAGACCTCGAGCCACCTGCAGGAGGCGCACCTCCCCACCACGAACTCCGCCTTTCTCTTTAGCCTCGCCATCAGCGGATTTGTCGTATGCGTCCATATCTCGGAGAAGGGTCTCTCCCTGACGTTTCCGAGGGGGTGGTTTCTCCAGAACTGATCGGGGTAGACTACCCCGTCCCAGCCCACGCAACCGATGCCGACGCCCGTGGAGTTGCCCCTGTTCATCTTAAGAAGCCCCAGCACCTCGTCTGCCCGCGCCGGGTCTTCCTCCTTTAGCTTGAGATAGATATACGGGCCGTCGGCGTGGTTGTCTACGGTCAATACCTCGGGAGTCCGGCCGGCGTCGAAGAGCCTCCTCGTCCTTTCCATGATCAGGTCGAGCACACCCCTCGTCTCTTCGTGAGAAAGCAAGAGGTCGGTGATACCGCCCCCCCTTCCGGTCACGACGAGGTGATAAAAACATATCCTCGGAATCCCCATCGACTCCACCAGGTCGAAAATGCCGGGGATCTCGGCCATGTTCATCCTGTTTATCGTGAAGCGAAGGCCGACCTTTATCCCCTCCTCCATGCAGTACTCCACTCCCTTAATCGCCCTGTCGAAAGCGCCCTCTGATCGCCTGAAGGAGTCGTGGGTCTCTCTCAGGCCGTCGAGGCTCACCCCCACGTAGGAGAGATTCCTCAATTTCATCTCCTTCGCCCACTTTTTCGTTATCAGCGTACCGTTGGTGGAGATGACCGCCCTCACCCCTTTTTCGACCGCGAAGTCCACGAGCTGGACGAGGTCTTTTCTCATCAACGGCTCACCGCCGGAAAAGAGGATAACGGGGCTTCCGAAGGAGGCGAGGTCATCGATCAGCCCCCTCGCCTCGTCGGTGCTAAGCTCCCCGGCGTAGTCGAGGTTTTCCGAGTCGCTGTAGCAGTGGATGCACCTGAGGTTACAGCGCCTCGTTGCGTTAAAGACCACCACGGGCTTTTTGTCCGCCGAAAACTGGAGGAGGTGGGAGGGAAGGTCTTTCGACTTCGCCCCGTAGCCCCCGTAACGAATCACGTCCGACTGCTCCACCACCCCCATGTATAGTTTTGAGATACCTATCATAATATTAACATAAAAAGCATTTTAAATATTATCGCCGCCTCTTCCCCTTGCCCCCGGCCGGCTTACGCGTTCCGCGGGTAGCGCCCGGCCCCATAGACATTCCTATGAGCTGTTCCGGAGGGGGCCCCATGAAGTACTCCATTATAGTCCCGACGAGGCCGAACACGGTGTGATCGAGAGCCTCGGCCGCCACCTTAAGTCCCACCCCTTCGGCCACCTCGGTCGTTATCGGACCGATGGACGCCGCCGGGGGGATGGTAAAATCGGCCTCATCGAGGATGCCGTGTTTCTCGATAAGCTCCTTGAAGTTCTTCGCGGTGGAGCCGCTGGTAAAGGTTATGAGATCGGCCCCGTCAAGCGCCTCCACCACCTCGTCTTTTGAAATTTCGGGGCAAACCGCCCTGTAGGCAGTGACGTCGTCGACCTCGGCCCCGGCACCTGTGAGAAGCTCCGGGAGGACCTTTCTCGCGCCTTCTGCCCTGAAGAGGAGCACCCTGCTCCCGGAGAGGTCGCCTTCCCCCGCCTCGATGATCGCCTCCGCCAGTGCCTCGGCGATGTAGTCGTCCGGCATTATGTCGGCCAGTATCCCGAACTCCTGGAGGGCCCGGGCGGTGCCGGCACCCATCACGGCCACGTCGATACCGCCGAGGGAGCGCCCGTCCAGGTTCTCCCCGTCGAGGTACTCGAAAAACGTACCAACCCCGTTGGGGCTGGTGAATACGATTATGTCGTAATCCTTAAGATTCTTTATCGCCTCTATGATCGCCCCATCCGATTGAGGCGGGACTATCTCTATCGTGGGAAGGCTTACCGGCTCCGCCCCGAGGCTCTTGAGGTGATCGGAAAGCTCGAAGGCCTGTTTTTTGGTGCGGGTCACCACGATCTTCTTGCCGAAGAGTGGCTGGTACTCGAACCAGGACAGCCCCTCGGCGAGATCCACCACCTCGCCCACCACCATCACCGCCGGGGCCTCTATCCCCTCCTCCTCGACGATGTCCGCTATCTCCTCGAGATCGCCGAAGACGCTCCTCTGCCTGGGCGTGGTTCCCCAGGAGATCACCCCCGCCGGAGTGTCGGGATCCATTCCGCCGGAGATGAGGGCGTCAGCGTTCTCCCTTATCCGCATAATCCCCATGAGGATCACTATCGTCCCAGGAAACCGGGAGAGGTACTCCCAGTCCACGCTCGTCTCCTCCTTCGTCGGGTCTTCGTGCCCGGTAACGAACGCCACCGCCGACGCGTATTCCCTGTGGGTCACCGGTATTCCCGCATAAGCCGGAACCGCGGTGGCAGACGTGACGCCCGGTATCACCTCGTAGTCTATCTCCTTTGCCGTGAGCGCCATCGCCTCCTCACCACCCCGCCCGAAGACGAACGGATCTCCTCCTTTTAAGCGCACCACGAACTTTCCCTCCTTCGCCTTTTTTACGATGAGGTCGTTTATCTCCTTCTGGGGCATCGAGGCCTTACCCCCCATCTTGCCCACGTAGATGAGCTCTGTGTCCTCCCCCGCGTGGGAGAGGATCTCCTTGGCAACGAGGTAGTCGTAGATTACAACATCAGCGCTCGCGAGGGCCCACGCCCCCTTGAGCGTCAGGAGGCCGGGGTCTCCCGGCCCCGCCCCCACGAAATATACCACCCCGCTGAACCCCTTTTCCCTGCCGCCTTTATCCATCAACTCTTTTACTCCCTCAAATCTTTATGAAGCAAAAGGAACAATTCACCGCTTCGAGCCACCCCAAATAAATCTCTTCAAACCTCCGGTGCCATGTTAAGCAGCCTCCCCGCGCCCCGGCCCAGAAGCTCCTCCCCGAGCTCCCTTCCGATCCCGGCACCCTCCTCCACTCCCCCCGAAGCCTCCCCCTGAAGCATATCCCTCCCGTCCGGGGAGAGAACCCTTCCCCTGAGCACGAGCCGCCCGTCAATGATTCTTGCGTACCCCCCCACGGCCGAGCGGCATGTGGCGCCCAGCGTCCTGACGAAGGCCCGCTCAGCCAGGACGGGGGCCCGGCTCTCCGGGTCGTCTATCGATAAGACCTCTTCGCGGAATTTTCTCCCCACCTCGACCGCCAGCGCCCCCTGGCCGACCGCGGGGATAAACTCCGTTGGGTCGAGAGCGATGCGGTTAACGTCTCCAAGCCCCAATCTCTCCATCCCCGCGGCGGCAAGCACCGTTGCGTCGCACTCCCCTTTCCCAAGCTTATTAAGCCTCGTCTCCACGTTTCCCCTCATGGGGATAACCTTAAGGTCGGGGCGGATCATCAGGAGCTGGGCGCCCCTCCTGAGACTCGACGTGCCGACAACGGCGCTACCGGGGAGGCCCTCTATACTCCCGATATTGGAGTTCCCCTCGCCCGTCCCCCCCGTTCCGCCAGATATGATCAGGCAGTCTTCCGGGTCAAGCCTCCTGGGGACGGCCCCGATGATAAGCCCCTCCGGGATTTCTGCGGGGAGGTCCTTCATGCTGTGAACCGCGATGTCCACCTCACCTTTAAGGAGCGCCGTCTCTATCTCTTTAACGAAGAGCCCCTTTCCCCCCACCTTCCAGAGGGGGACGTTTCTCACCCTGTCGCCCGCCGTCTTTATCGTGACGATCTCTGTATCGCAGTCAAGGGCGCTCTCCAGCATTTCGGCCACTGCATTCGCCTGCGCCAGCGCCAGTCGGCTACCCCTCGTCCCTATCCTGATCTTTTTCATTTCGATCTTCCGAAAGGCCGAGGATCCCCTTGACGAGGTCGATGGTCATATCCCCGGCGAGCCACGCCTCCTTTTTGAGGTAGACCGTGGGGTCGTGGAGTATCTTGTTGATTATCGAGCCGGTGAGCCTCCTTACCGCCTCCCTCTCCTTGTCATTGATTCCCTTCCAGGAGGAGATCAGTTTTTCGGTCTCCTCCTCCCCTATCTTTTCGAGCTTCTCCCTGAGCGACACGATGGTGGGCACCACGTCGAGGGATTCGAGCCAGCGGGTGAACTTGTCCGACTCCTCTGCGATTATCCTCCTGCAGTCCCCGGCCGCACCCTCCCGCTCCTTCAGGTTTTTCTTTATCACGGCGTCGAGGTTGTCTATGTTGAAAAGGGAGACGCCCTTAATATCGCCGACCGAATCCTCCACGTCCCTCGGAACGGCGATGTCGATTATCGTCATGGGTCTTCCCCCCCTCCCGGAAGCGGCCCCCTCCACCATAGATCTCGTTATTATCGGCTCTTTCGACCCCGTAGAGCAGATGACGATGTCCACATCTTTCAACGCATCCGGGATCTCCTCCCAGGGTATCGCCCTCGCACAAAACCTCTCCGCCAACGAGAGCGCCGTCTTATGGGTTCTGTTTGCCAACAGAACCGACCCGACGTTTGACCCTATCAGGTTTCCCAGCGTCTCCTCGGCCATCTCGCCGGCCCCTATCATGAAAACCGACTTTCCCGACACACCGCCTAGGGCCTCCTCGGCGAGCCAGACGGCGGCGGAGCTTATCGAGACGGGACGCGACGCGATATCCGTCTCGTTCTTGACGCGCTTCGCCGCAAAGAAGGCCCTGTGCATGAGCCTGTTCAGTATGACACCGGTGGCGTCTGCGGAGGTGGCGGCCCTATACGAGTCCTTGACCTGCCCCAATATTTGAGGCTCGCCCACGACCATCGAATCGAGGGACGAGGCGACGCTGAAGACGTGCTCGACCGCCTCCCTCCCCTCCTTGATGTAAAAATAACTCCGCATCTCCTCCGGGACCCTGCCGTGGAACCTCCCGAGGTAGGAGATCGAAGACTCGACCGCCCTGTCCACATCGACGGCACACCCGAGTATCTCCACGCGGTTGCACGTGGACATGAAGACGCACTCCGTTATCTCGCCGAACTCCTTCAACCCCTCCAGGAAATTCTCGATCGAATCCTTGCTCAAGCCCATCTTCTCCCGAACGTCGACCGGCGCCGATTTGTGGCTCATCCCGACGACGAATATCTTGACTCCGTCCTCGCCCCAGCTCGAGACCGGCTCCAGCTCAACATCGAGGTCAACATCCTTCAACCTGCCGTCCCCGTTCAGGATATTGACGATTACGGCGTTCAGCTCTTCCGTCTTGCCCTCGCTGATGATCTTTGCCAGCGGCAGCCTCGCCACCTTTCCCATCACCTCCGAGAGGCGTTTTCCGAAGACCCCGGCACCCCTCAAGGATTCCCTGATGCTCCCCATGAGCTGTATGACGCCCTCGTACTCCGGGCCGTAGATCTCTTCCATATCCTGCCTGATCTTTTTTGTCATGGCGGGGGAGATGCCGCCGGAGGATATGGCTATGGTGAGGTCGCCCCGGGAGACTATGGAGGGGAAGTAGAAATCGCACCTCTCCGGAACGTCTACGACGTTTACCAAGACCCCGCGCCTCCGGCACTGCTTTTCTATCTCTCTATCCGTCTCGTCGTCGCCCACCGCCGAGACACAGATAAAGACGTCATCCAGAAGCTTTTCGGAGAACATCCCCTTGACGTATTTGACTTTACCCTCCTCGATAAGCCGTTTCAACTCGTCGGTGACTTCCGGGGAGACAACGGTGACATCCGCCCTCGACTCCAGGAGCGCCGCCGCCTTCCTCGTCCCCACATCACCCCCCCCCACCACAAGGGTTTTGCGGCCGGAAAGCTTTATGAACATGGGAAAGAGGTTTTTGGGACTCATATATCTATTAACCTGACTACCTACTCATATTTTTCCATACTTGTCCGGCTTTGCTTAATTTATTGCCGTTTTGTGACCGGTTAATGGAGCCGACCGCACATAAAAAGCCGCCATCATAATCCGGCGGCCTAAAAGGCGAAACAGACCTTTAGACAATCACTCCCTCTGCTTCCTGTCGAGAAGCTGCTCGATAATTATCACGACATCTATCGGATTCGTCGACTTCGGGATATGAACCTTGGAGCCCAGCACGTCCTTCTCGTGCTCATGGGGGGCGCCCTTGATCATCGAGCTCATCGTTACGAAAATAACGTCCTTGCTGAACTCCATCTCTCTGGCCAGGCTCATAAATCTCGTTCCGCCCATCTTGGGCATGATCTTGTCGGAAATGACTATCTCCGGCTTGGACTCCTGAAATTTCACCAGGCCGTCTTCCCCGTCCACGGCGGTGATGACCTTGAATCCCGCCTCGACAAATTCCTTACTCAGAATCTCCCGAAAGAACTTATCGTCGTCAACTATCAATACCGTTTTCTTTGCTATCATGTCCCCACCCCAACGCGGTCGTGCTCACTACAGGGAAATCTTATCCCTAAAGCAGAATCGAGTTCATTATAACCCGAAATTCCCCTTCGGTCAATACTCCATCTTCGAGGGCCAAAAAAATTTCAAAAAAGGTCCTCAGCACCATTTCCGGCTCCATATCACCGTTTATATACCTCATGGCAAAATCAAAAAGGAGCCTGTAGATGTCTCCGGCGCTGTATCCATAAGGTAAAACCTCTTCGATTAAGCAGCAAGATGTGTCATCAAAAGCGGAGGCGACCTTCGCCCCGACCGGAGGGGAAGGCAAAATCCCGACGGAGAGAAGGGAAAAGACAACGCCGAAAAGGATGAGGCGCCTCGAAAAAGATGAGGTGTTCCGCCCATCTCCACTTCGGGGCTTTGAACCGCCCGCCCCTCCTTTCACCCCCCTCTTTATTTCATCCCCCTTCTTCATCGATTTCTCCTCCTCCCCCTCACCCCCGCTGAAAACCATATCAGACAAAGACTAAAACATCAAATATCAATATGTCGGTCAATATATCGGCAATGCCGGTTAAAGGCGTTCATCTCCTTCAGCCTTTCAGGGCGTCCATCACCCCCCCGAAGAGGAGGGGGAGCATTATCTCGTGGTGCCCGGTAAGGGATATTCCCCTCCCCGACTTCGAGGTGGGCCTCCCCACTACGTTCGTCTCCGGCCTGTACTGCTTCATAAAGTCCATGTTTATCGCGGTGAAGTCGTCCACGTCGTGGCCGAGGTTTCTGGCCAAAGTGAGGGCCTTAAGAAAGACCTCCGGAAGGAGCACTGCCGAGCCGACGTTGAAATAGACCCCTTTTTTAAGCGTCGCCACGGCGGCCGTAAACCTCCTGAAATCCTCCATCGAACTCTTCCCTATCGCCTCCCCGGATGCTCCGGGGTGCATGTGGATGATATCGGTTCCTATGGCTACGTGTACCGTGACGGGAACCCCCGTCCTGATTCCGGCGGCGGTTATGCTGATATCCTTGTGGGAAAGCTTTTCATCCTCTATCATCTTACCGACCGCCTCCCCAAGCCCCAGCCCCCCCTTCGCCCCGTCGACGGCGGCGGCGTTGAGCATCTTCGACGTCTCGTCTGCCATCCCGAACTCCCCCCCGCCTATCACGTCCTCCACGCTCTCGGAGGTGTGTCCGATATAGGCCATCTCGAAGTCGTGGATTATCCCGGCGCCGTTTAGCGCCACGAGGCTTACGATCCCCCGCTCCATCAGATCGACGATCAGCGGCCCCAGGCCGACCTTTATAACGTGTGCGCCTATGGCGAGGATCACGGTCTTTTTCCCCCTCACCGCATCGGCGACGGCTGAGACTGCGTCCCTCAAATCCCTTGCGGCCAGGATATTCGGGAGCCGATCGAAGTAGTCGTTAAGGGTCATCCCGGCCGCGGGCGGAGCGCAGATATCTTTGATCGAAACCTTGCTCTTCCGCTTTGAGAGGGGATAGGTCTTTACCTTTGACATATCGAGGGGATTAAATCCGTCTCTCTTCATCTACGCGCCCTTAAATAGTTTGAAGTCCACCATCTCGCACAGAACATGGGCCAGTGTGATGTGAACCTCCTGGATCCTGGGGGTGTCCTCCGTGGGGGCCAGAAAGGTGTAGTCCGAAAGCTCCAGGGCCTTTCCGCCGTTCCCGCCCGAAAAGAGAATCGTCAACAGATCCAGCTTCTTTCCCGCCTCCATGGCCTTCAGTACGTTGGGGGAGTTGCCGCTCGTGCTTATCGCGATGACGATATCGCCCTCGGAGGCCAAGGCCTTTATCTGCTTTGCGAATATATCGGAGAAATCGTAGTCGTTGCCGATGCTCGTGATGATCGAGGTGTCTGTGGTGAGGGCGATGGCCGGGAGGGGAGGCCTCTCTATCTTGAAGCGATTCACAAACTCGGCGGCTATATGCTGGCAGTCCGAGGCGCTTCCGCCGTTTCCGAAAAGGAGAAGCTTGTTCCCGCGCTTGAAGGCCTCGACTATTTTTCCGGCGACCTCCTCGATCTTCGATTCGTTGGTCTGGGCGAACTTCCTTTTTATCTCGGCGCTGTCAATGAAGGCCTCTCTGATAATCTGATCCATCCTCCTCCTCTGGTCTTGAAATATCCTTTGAGGTTAATGATATAGAAAGGACTCCGCCATGTCAAGGAGAATCACTCCTCACGAATCGAGCTCCTTTATCTCAATCTTGTAATTCTTGATCTTCTTCATCAGGGTGTTGCGGTTTATCCCGAGGATCCTGGCCGTCTTGAGCTGATTCCCCCCCGTCTCCTGCAGGACCAGCTTTATGAGGGGAATCTCCATACGGCTCAAGACTATCGGATAGAGCCCCTCGACGTTGTGCCTGCTCATCTTCTTTATGACGGGAGTCAGCTTGGACAAAAAGAAATTTTCCAACGACATTTTCTCCATCGCAAAGGGATCTTTGGAAGCGATGAAATCGGGAAAGTTAAAGGGATATATCGCCCCGCCGCCGGTTGAAACGATGCCGTAGAGGATAACACCTATAAGCTCGGTCACGTTGTAGGGCCAGTGGTATTGTTTCAAGAGCTTCCCGGCCGGGGGAGTTACGTCCACCCTCATGCCGTCGACATACTTGTTGAGGGCATTCTGGAAGTAGTTGACAAGGAGCCTGATATCGTCTCTCCTCTCCCTCAACGGTTCGATCGTTATTTTTTTAAGGGATGCCATCCCCTCAAATCCGTGGGGAATTTTACGGGAGGGATTGTGGTGGATAATAAAGCGGGGCAGGTTTTCGCTTGCTCCTTCCGATTCCTTGATCATCGAGACCAGTCTTTGAATCTCGGCGGAGTTGAGATGCTGGACGTTCTTGACAACAAGGGTGTCCAGGTGTCCGAGGCCCTCGACGTACTTTACAAGCCCTCTTCCCCTCTCCGGCTCTAATATGGGATCGTATATCCGAATGGATGTCAGTCCCAGCTGGGGTCTTATGTGGATTGAGTACGATATCTGGGTCTTACCGGTTCCCGGCTCCCCGGTTATCAATATGGGGCCCCTCTCCTTCTTGGCGTTCAGAATCGATTTTCTGACCTGAATGGCGTTGGGGGACTTTCCGATAAAGATCTTGTGGGGATTTGCGACATGCTTCAGAAATTTCTCGAGAACCTTACCCTGAACTTCCGCCCTCCTCGTTCCCTCGGCCGTCTTTATCAGGTGGGCTATCTCCTTCGGATGGTACGGCTCGAGGACCACACCGGAAATCGACTCGTCCAAAAATGGGTGAATCCCCTCCCTGTCGGTTAGGGTAGAGACCACAATGATCGAGAGGCCGTCCGTCCCCTTTTTCAACGAGGATATAAACCCGGCCTCCCTCTTTATGACGTAATTTGATCCGACAAAAAGGAAATCGGGCCTGTAAGCCTTGAGGGAGTGTCTCAGATCCCTCAGGTTTTTCTCCTCCCACACATCGATCTTTCGGCCTTCCAAGACACTGAGAACGGCCCTCGAAACGTCCTTCTCCAGATGAAATATAACCGCCCTCTTAAAGGGGGATCCCTGTTTTCTTGGCGCCATTTTCTATTTCGACCCCCCCATTAAGATAGTCTCCGATACCGCTCAATATCTCGCCTATATCCCCCATCCCCATAAGCCTCCTTCTCATATCGACCGCCCCCCTCATACCCTTTATGTAGTACGAGACGTGTCTCCTCGCTATCGGCACCCCCCTCTCCCTGCCGTAGTGGGCTGCGATAAGCCGGACATGTTCTTCAATCACAGACAGCATCTCGTCCGGCCCGGGGTTCCGGCCGGGGGAAAAGACCCACGGTCTTCCCATCGCCCCCCTTCCGATCATCGCAAACTCCGCCCCCGTCTCTCCCATTTTTGTAAGCGCCTCTTCGTAGGAGACTATATCCCCGCTCCCCACGACCGGTATCGAGAGCGCCCGAGACAGCTCTCCGACCCTCCCCCAGTCCGCCTTACCCGAAAAGAAATCGGTCGCAACTCTGGGGTGAAGTACCACCGCGTCCGCCCCCGCCTCCTCGGCAATCCTCCCCAGCTCCAGGAAGTTTACGCTCGACTCGTCCCACCCGGCCCTCATCTTGACGGTGAGCGGTATTTCAACGGCCCGCCTTACCTCCCTTACGATCGACCCGGCAAGGTCGGGGGTCGTCATAAGCCGCGCCCCCGAACCCTGTCTCGTAACCTTCCTCACCGGGCAGCCCATGTTTATATCAATCATGGACGCCCCCAGGTCCCGGGCCGTCTTCGCCGCCCGGGCCATACTTACCGGATTCTTCCCGAATATCTGGACGCCGAGGGGCATCTCGTCCGGGTGGCACGTGATATATCTTAAAGTCCTCTTCTGCCCCCTGACAGTCCCCTCTGCGCTTATCATCTCGGTAAACACGAGGCCGGCCCCAAAGCTCGCTGTGAGGATACGCATGGGGAGGTCCATCACACCCGCCATCGGGGCACAAAAAACCCTGCAGTTAAGCTTGAGGGAGCCTATCTTCATGATCCTACGGTGAGCTTCTCTATCTCCATGAAGATGTTGCCCTTCTTGAATATCCTGACGCTGCCCGTGGACTCCGAGATCACAATTGCGATGGAGTCGGTCAATGACGTTATCCCCGCCGCCGCCATATGACGGCTCCCCAGCCCGTGGGGCATATTGTCCCCCTCCACGGCGGCGTTGAGGTGCCTCCCGGCCGTAAGGAGCACGCCGTCCCCCCTTATCAAAAAGGCCCCGTCGATAACGGAGAACTCCTTTATCGCCTCCCTGAGCTGCGGGTCGTGGATGGAGAGCTCGTCCTCGGGGTAGCCCTTGAAGGGATTGATTATCATCTGGCGGGAGAGCTGGAGGACCTTCTCCTCGTCCCCCAGGACAAAGATCGTGCCCACCGCCCTTCCCTCCCTCCCCTGGGTTGCAAGCTCCATGGAGAGCTTCAATACCGCCTCGAACACATCGGGGCGGACCATCGTGGAGATGTCAATCAGGTTTGCGGAGCTGAAAATCTCAAACTCTATTCCTGTATCTATTACCACGACGGTGTCGTTGGAACCCAGGGCCATGACGCCCGTAACGCAGACGATCTTGTCCCCCTGCTCGATAAGGCCCGACGACAGCGCCAACATGACCGCCACCTTGATCTGGTTCATCCTTGATAGGGCGACTTCCGGTATCTTCAAGACCTTCGACAGCCTTTCGGAGAACTGCTCCAGCTGTTTATCGCTCCTGACGACCAGAAGGGCGTCCATCTTCTCCACCTGCTCCAGGAAATGATTAGTGTCCTGCAGCAGCTGGTCGGTGACAAAGATGAAGGTCTCTTTTACCTTGAGCTTCGCCGCAATGTCAAATGCGCTCTCCAGGATTATCTTGGAGAGTTTTGCCTCCTTTGATACAGCCTTCTTCTTCTTCATAATCCCCCCGGATATATCCCAAAATAACCGTTTAAATCCCCGCCCAAACGCCCCTTAAACCAACATCATAGATTTCTCCCCACTGCCCCGTCTGAAGCGCCGCTTAATCCCAGCCGTCAATAAAACTCAAAAAGCTTGAAAAGGCGGACGCTTGATCCCTCAAGACGCCTTTATCAGGGCCCTCTCCCTCCTCTTTACGAACCTGTCTATCTTGTTGAGGACACCCTTGGCCGCCTCCTCCCCCCGGGAGACGCCGAGCCTGTACTTGTGAAACTCGAAGAGGCCGACGTCGAAGATATCCGGCCTGATGATTATATCAGGCTTCTCGCTCTTCAGCCTCATCGTCTTTATAGAGGCTTCCATGATGCTGATAGACCCCAGGATGACCTCGAATATGTTGGGGGAGTAGTCAGCGTTTCTCCTCCCATATCCGGTTTGAGACAGCAGCGCCAGATCTTCCGGTCCGAATTTATCCATACCCTTCGATATGGTGATGTTGGCGATGCTCGGGCTTATGTCAACGGCTATGATGTAATCGGCGCCGAGCTCCCTGACAACCCCAACGGGGACCGGATTTACCACCCCACCGTCCACCAGCAAGAGCCCGTTTATCGGCACCGGCTTGAAGATGCCCGGAATGGATATGGAGGCCCTTACCGCGTCCACGAGGTCTCCCTCCCTCAATATAACCTCCGCCCCCGTGTAGTAGTCCGCGGTGACACATGCAAAAGGAACCTCCAGATCTTCGATCCTCGTGTCTCCGAGGTGGTCCCTCATAAACTTCTCTATCCTTTTACCCTCGATGAGCCCGTTCTTCGGGATCATAAAATCCACGAACTTCAAGGAGTCCCAGCTCGTCAACGACCTGGCAAACCTGACAAGTCTGTCTATCTTGCCGGCGCAGAGAAACGCCCCCACAAAGGCGCCTATGCTGGCACCGGATACAAACTCTATCTCCACCCCCGCTTGCTTAAGGACATTCAATACTCCCAGATGGGCAAGCCCCCTGGCCGCCCCGCTCCCCAGGGCAAGCCCCACCCTCTTCTGGCCTATAAACGGTATATGACTTAGAATCTCCTTCAAATCGAGCAACGGCTTTTCCTCCTTTACCTAAAGAAGATCAACAGATACAACGAATCCTTTTTACTATTTGCGCATCTATATAGATAAAAGGAAGTGTTCTTAATTTATTATAATTTCGGCCGATTGTCAATGGAAATGGGGAGAGTAAGGGTGGAACAGAACAGATATTCAAGACCTAAAGAGGATGGGTTTTCTTACAAAAAAGATTTTGGAAGTTTTAAATTCGCTAATTTTTCTTTTAAATAGATTTTTTTTGTGGTATAATTAGCACTCTTCTTCGTTGAGTGCTAACAGAAATAACGAGAAATCGAAAGAGGGAGATAAAATGAATAGATTACCGGCAACGACCAATCCTCAGAGCATTTACATGAACGAGATAAACCGCTATCCACTCCTCAGCCGCGAGGAGGAGTTCGACCTGGCGGTCAGGTGGAAGGAGCATAAAGACATCGACGCCGCCCACAAGCTCGTCGTCTCCAACCTGAGGTTCGTGGTGAAGATCGCCCATGAATACAAAGATTACGGCCTTAAGCTGATGGACCTCGTTCAGGAGGGGAACATCGGCCTCATGCAGGCGGTCAAGAAGTTCGATCCGCACAAGGGGTTCAGGCTGATATCGTACGCCGTCTGGTGGATAAGGGCCTACATCCAGAACTTCATCATAAAATCGTGGAGCCTTGTCAAGATCGGCACCACCCAGGCACAGAAGAAACTCTTCTATAAGATGAAAGGGGCCAAGCGGGCCCTGGGAATCGATATCACCAAGGAGGAGGATATCTCCGCCATCGCCAAGAAATTGGACGTGAAGGACGATGTTGTTAGGGAGATGGATCAGAGGCTTTCCGGCAGGGACCTTTCGCTGAACAGCAGTATCGGCGACGATGAAGATGAAACCTCATATATTGATTTGATCTCCGAAGATCCGGCCCAGGAGGCCGACCTCATAGAGGATGAGGAGCAGCGTATCCTCGCAAATGATATCAAAGACGCCTTCAAGGTATTGAACGACAAGGAGAGATATATAATAAAAAAACGAATAATGTCACAAAAGCCCAAAACCCTCCAAGAGATAGCGGACAAATACAGCGTCTCGAGGGAGAGGATTCGCCAGATCGAAGTTGGGGCATTAAAAAAGCTGAGGAATGTCCCGGCAATCGAGAATTACGCGGCAAAATAGGGGGAAAAAAAATATACGAATCCCCTATATTTTTCTTTACAAAGATAATTAAGGGTGGTATTATTACTTATAACTTTATAAGAAACACTACCATACTTATTTTAAGCGCATTGGGCGGTCGTGATTGTTTATAATCTCTTTACAATGGTGAAATTATGAGACAGAGGAAAAACAAGTATCTAACAAATATTAACCCTAAAAAAGTGTCCGAAAGACTTAACGTGCTGATTAAAAAGACTGGTCTCAAGCAGTATCAGTTTGCCGACAAATGCAACATCACCGCAGCGGCCCTCTCCACCTACCTGAACAAGGAGAGGATCCCGGAATCTGCAATACTTGCGAGAATTGCGGACTTCACGAATACCTCAATGGAGTGGCTGCTCACGGGTAAAACGGTAAACGAACAGATCATGGAAAAGGGTGAAGAATTCCAAGATCAGGTACTTAAAGATATGGCCGATGAAATCGAGATCTGGAGGGAAAAGGCGCTGGAGGCGGAAAACCTTCTCAGATCCACCCAAGAGGTCATGAGCGTCATGGAGTCCGGCGGCGATTATAAAAACGCCGACCCCGAGAAAATCAATCCCGACGAGGTCTCCCTCCTTTCCAATTTCAGGCTGCTTTCCGAAAAGAACCAGGAAAAAGTGTTGGAATACACAGAAGATCAGATCAGAGTCGAAAAATCAAAAAAATAGGTTGGACATCTATTCCAATTGACGAGCCCAAGAGAGGGGTTCCCTTACTTATTTAAGGGAGCCCTTATTTTTTAACTAAAAATAGAATTTTGTTGACAAAGTCGACCCTTAAATGGTAATTATTGACTTAAAAACGGGGGTAAATAAGATGTTGAACTTTTTCAGGACAAACGCCGCAGGATATATGAAGCGGAGACTAACGATTACACTGTTTCTTGTAATAACATTCACAACGGCAGCGATGCTGCTTGCTATCTCCGGGTGTGGTGGTGGAGACAAGAACGTAAGAACAAGCACCGGAGAGCCGGAGCCTACTCTCGACTATGACCTGAAGACCGCCGAGAAGCTGTTCGCGGAAGAAAAATACGGAGAGGCCGCCGTGGCTTACGAAAACTTCATAAAGAAACACCCGTTGAACAATAACGTCCCGTATGCCCTCTTTCGCGAAGGTCTCGCGTATTTCAAATCATCCGCGGATCCAAAACGCGACCAGACGCCTACGGAAAAGGCGGCCATGAAATTCTCCCAGCTCATTCTCACGTACCCGAACAGCAAATACACGTCCAACTCCATGAGCTACCTAAGACTTTGCCACGAAAGACTCGCGGAATACAACTTCAACGTGGGCATGTACTATTTTGACAGGGAAGAATACAACGCGGCCATAATACGTTTTGAAGAGGTCATAAATAAATACTCCGGCTTCGGATTCGATGAGCAGTCCAAGAGGTATATCGAAGAGAGCAAAAAGCGTCTCTCCGAACTGAAATAGCTTCAGGTGTTTTAAACTCTACCGGTTTTAAAAATCAAGCCCGGCTTCTATCGGAAAATATGGGTAAATAATTGTAGCAGTGAGTAGTAATACATATTCCAAACCGTAAGCTTTTTGATTATGATCAAGTTAAAAAGCAATCTCTATTGGCTCGGCAAAGAGGCTTACATCAATAACGACTATGATACGGCCATGGAGTACTTTTCTCAGATCATGAAAGAGGGATACGAGTTTGCAGACGTCTACAATATGGTGGGGATTATCCACCACGACAACGGGAAGTTTGAAAAAGCGGTACAGGCCCTCGAAAAAGCGCTCAAGCTAAATCCTAAATATACCGATGCCTCGCTGAACCTGGCAGTGATCTACAACGACATGGGCCAGCTGGAAAAAGCCAGGGAGATATACGCCAAAGCCAAAAAGATCGTAAAAGAAGAAATTACAACCGATGGGCTCGATCCCTTCTCCCTGGGAAAGCTATCGAACCTCCACGCCAATCTTGCCGATATCTACTACGCCCACGGAATATATAACGAGGCGATAAAAGAATATCAAAAGGCCCTTAACCTGAGTCCCGATTTCGTCGATATCAGGACCAAGCTCGGAATAGTTCTGAGGGAGTCGGGGAAACACCAGGAGTCAATAAAGGAATTGGAGAAGGTCCTGGCCTTAAAACCCGATTACACTCAGGCACTTTTGGCAATAGGCCTGAGCCACTATATGGAAGAAAATATCCAAGAGGCAAAAAAGTACTGGGAAAAGACCCTGAAAAATAATCCCGAGGAAAAAAGGGCCAAATTCTACCTGCAGATGATAGAGGCGGACATAGTCTCATAACGTCAGGGGGCCGGCAGCATTTTAAGGGGCGGCACCATTTGAGGGGCCGGCAATATCTGGGAGGCCGGGGCCGGCACTATTTGAGGGGCTGGCACCATTTGAGGGGTCGGCAATATCTGGGGGGCCGCCGCCATTTTAGAGGCCGCCGCTATTTGAGATTGCCGATCCCAAACCGATCAACAGACCATTGGTTAATCTCGTTGTCAATCAATCTCTTGACCGACCTTCGCTTCCTCTTAAGTCCCAAGCCGATTGATCGTCCACCGGCTTCTCGTAAATCGTCTGTCTCCTATAAGCCCGGAACCTATTGATCGACCGTCAAATTAGCTTCGCTTTAAAACGCCGCAATATCAAAAAACAAAAAGGGATTATCGTTAGATAATCCCTTCCGCAAATAGTAAATAAATCAACTTTTTTAAACTCGCCTCCCCATCAATCCCGTTATATTTTTGTGTGTCCCACCGTCCTGTCCACTCCGCCTTCCCTCTTATCCATCCCGCTGTCCCTTTTATCCATCCCACCCCCCCTTCCCCATCGAAACCGCCAGATTTCAGTCCATCCTGCCTAACTTTAGTCCATCCCTCCCCCTTTTATCAATCCCGACCCGCCCGACACCCCGTCAATTAAATATCCCCTTGACCTTCTCGAAGAAGCCCTCCCTCTCGGGATGGGTCTCGCCGCCGCTTTCGAGGGCAAAATCCTTGAGGATATCTTTCTGCCTCTTCGAGAGCTTCGTGGGCGTCTCCACCTTGACGATGACGTGCTCGTTGCCCCTGCCGTGACCGTTTAAGTACGGCACCCCCTTTCCCTTGAGCGTCAGGACCGTCCCGGACTGCGTTCCGGAAGAGACCTTCATCTTGACCAGGCCCTCCAGCGTCGGCACATCGATCTCCGTTCCGAGGGCGGCCTCCGGAAAAGTCACCGGGACTTGGCAGTAGATATCCTGTCCCTCCCTCTCAAAGATCGGGTGGGGCCTCACCTCGATTACGACGTAGAGGTCACCGGGGGGGCCGCCGCCGGTCCCCAACTCGCCCTCGCCTGTGAGCCTCAGCCTCGTCGAGGTCTCCACTCCGGGGGGCACCTTCACCGTTATGGTGCGGCTCTTCTTCACCCTCCCCAGGCCGTCGCAGGCCTTACAGGGCGTCTTGATTATTTGACCGCTCCCCCGGCACTTGGTACACGTCCTCGAGATGGAAAAAATCCCCTGCTGAGTCCTTATCTGTCCCGTGCCGTGACATAGGGGGCAACCCTCCGGACGGGTGGGCGGCTCGGCGCCGGTCCCGTCGCAGCTCTCGCAGGTCTCCATCCTCGGCACCTTCACCTTGGCGTCTACTCCGAAGACCGCCTCCTCGAAGTCGATCGTCAAATGGTACCTCAGATCGCTTCCCCTCACCCCCCTCGATCTCCTTCCCCTCATCCCGAATATATCGCCGAAGACGTCGGAAAATATATCTTCGAATCCCCGAAACCCGAAGTCGAAATCGCCGAACCCCCTGAATCCCGCGCCGGAGAGGCCGTCGTGACCGAACCTGTCGTAGAGGTCCCTCTTCTCGCGGTCGGAGAGGACCTCGTATGCCTCGGAGGCCTCCTTGAATTTTTCCTCTGCCTGAGAGTCCCCCGGGTTCTTGTCCGGATGATACTTAAGGGCGGATTGCCTGTATGCCCTTTTTATCTCTTCACCGTCTGCATTTCTGCTTACTCCGAGGACTTCGTAATAATCTCTCTTAATCAACTATTCTATTCCTTTTTATCCTCGTCCACCTCTTCAAAATCAGCGTCCACAACGTCGTCAGCCTGCGCCTCGGCGCCCACTCCCGGCTCCGGGCCGCCGCCGGCATCCCCGGCACCCGGCTCCGGCCCGGGTCCCGGCCCCGCCTCGCTACCTGCGGCGGAGGCCTGGGCGTAAATCGCTTCCGCAAGCTTGTGGGAGGAGTCGGTCAGCCTCTTCGTGGCCGCTTTGATCGCCTCCGCGTCCGTACCCTCCATCGCCTCCTTGACCTTCTTCAGCGCCTCCTCCACCTCCGACTTGTTGGCGGGATCCAGCTTGTCGCCGAACTCCGAGAGGGACTTCTCCGTCGTGTAGACGAGCCCGTCCGCCTCGTTTCTCGCCTCCGCAAGCTCCTTCTTCTTCTTGTCATCATCTGCGTGGGCCTCGGCGTCCTTGACCAGCTTTTCGATCTCCTCCTCGGAGAGTCCGCTCGAGGCGGTTATCCTGATGGACTGCTCCTTTCCTGTCCCGAGGTCCTTGGCGTAAACGTGCATGATTCCGTTCGCGTCGATGTCAAACGTGACCTCGATCTGGGGAATCCCCCTGGGCGCCGGCGGAATGCCGATCAGGTCGAACCTCCCGATCGTCTTGTTATACGCCGCCATCTCCCGCTCGCCCTGAAGGACGTGGATCGACACCGCCGTCTGATTGTCGGCCGCCGTGGAGAATATCTGTCCCTTCTTCGTCGGAATAGTCGTGTTCTTCTCGATTAGCTTCGTAAACACGCCGCCCAGTGTCTCGATGCCGAGGGAGAGGGGAGTAACGTCAAGCAACAAAACGTCCTTGACATCCCCCGTGAGGACTCCCCCCTGAATTGCGGCGCCCATCGCCACGACCTCGTCCGGATTTACCCCCTTGTGCGGCTCTTTGCCGAAAATATCCTTGACCTTCTCCTGTACCTTCGGCATCCTGGTCATACCCCCGACGAGTATCACCTCGTTTATGTCACCCGAAGAGAGGCTCGCGTCCTTGAGCGCCGTCCTGCACGGCCCCTCGAGCTTCTGGATCAGCTCGTCCACCAGCGCCTCGAGCTTCGCCCGGGTCAGCTTGATGTTCAGGTGCTTGGGCCCGGAGGCGTCGGCCGTGATAAATGGGAGGTTTATATCGGTCTCCATCGAGGTGGAGAGCTCCATCTTGGCTTTCTCAGCCCCCTCCTTCAGCCTCTGGAGCGCCATCTTGTCGCCCTTGAGATCGATCCCCTGGTCCTTCTTAAACTCGTCGGCCAGGTACTCGATGACATTCTGGTCGAAATCCTCGCCGCCCAGGTGGGTGTCTCCGTTGGTCGATTTTACCTCGAACACCCCCTCGCCGAGCTCGAGGATCGAGATATCGAATGTCCCGCCGCCGAGGTCGAAGACCGCTATCTTCTCCTCGGTCTTCTTTTCGAGGCCGTAGGCCAGCGAGGCCGCCGTAGGCTCGTTTATTATCCTGAGCACGTTCAACCCCGCGATCTTCCCGGCGTCCTTCGTCGCCTGCCTCTGGCTGTCGTTAAAATACGCCGGCACCGTGATAACAGCATCTTCTACCTTTTCACCCAGGTAATCCTCCGCGGTCTGCTTCATCTTCGTCAAAATAATAGCGGATATCTCCGCGGGGCTGTAATCCTTGCCGTCGACGGAGACGTGGGCGTCGCCGTTGTTGGCCTGCATTATCTTGAAGGGACAAATCTGTACGTCTTTCTGAACCTCGGCGTCCTCGAACTTCCTTCCGATGAGACGCTTTACCGCGTAGATCGTCCTTTCCGGATTGGTAATCGCCTGCCTCTTTGCAACCTGCCCCACCAGGCGCTCACCGCTGTCGGTAAACGCCACCATGGAGGGCGTCGTACGGCTCCCCTCGGCGTTAGTAAGTACCTTCGGATCTCCGGCCTCCATCACGGCCACACATGAATTCGTCGTACCGAGATCGATACCAATAACCTTACCCATATTATTCCTCCTTCATTCTCAGTAAAAATGATGCGAATCTATAGTTAGAATCCTTTATTGTTTTACCTTTGTAATCCTCAATCAAGAGTCTCCCCACCCTCCTTAACGTCCCCTGCCTCGTCCCGCCCCGCATCTTCAACTTTCGTCTTCTCATCGTTGTCAGATGAGAGACCCTCCCCCTGAGAACCGCCGTTTTCCGTCGCCACCGAGACCCCCACCATCGCGGGCCTGATAAGCCTGTCGTTAAAAAGATACCCCTTGGCTATCTCGGTAACTACCGTGTTAGGCGGACAGTCGTCCGTAGCGATCTGCATCATCGCCTCGTGGAAATTCGGATCGAAGGGCTCTCCCATAGCCTCTACCTGTGAGACACCAAATTTCGTAAGCGTCTCCAAAAACTGCTTCTGAACCATCCTGATCCCCTCGACCATCGGATCGTCCTCGGCGTCGTTGTCGCCGTGCTCCAGGGCGCGCTCGAGGTTATCGATCACCGGGAGCATCGCCTTGAGAAGCTCCTCGTTTGCATACTTCCTCGACTCGATCGACTCCTTCTGAACCCTCTTCTTGAAATTCTCGAACTCCGCCATAATCCTGAGATATTGATCCTGCTTCTCCGAGGCCTCCTTCTTTGCGCCCTCTAACTCTTCCCTTATGGCGTCAACCTCCGAGGGGCCGTCCTCCCCATCCTCCCCACCTTCACCCGCCTCCTCGGACGCGTCGTCCGCATCGAGAGATTCATCGCCCAAATCCCCGCCGTTCCCCTTCGAGCCGTCTTTCGCCTCCTTAAGCGCCTCGTCTATATCCTCCTTGTGAATCTCCGTGTCCATCTCCTCCCCACCTTTCCCCGGAGATCCTTTCTTCTCTCTTTCATCCATAAACTTAAAAAACTCCTTAATCATCTTCTTCCAAAAACCTCGTCACCAGACTGGCGGCAAAATCAACAACAGGGATTATCTTCGAATAATTCATCCTCATCGGCCCGATCACCCCGATGCTGCCTAAGACCTGCCCACCCTTCTCATAGGGGGAGGCGATAAGGGTGCAGTCGCTTATATATTTTATCTCGCTCTCGGAACCGATAAACACCTTTATACCGTCCGCCTTCGCGACCTTTTCCAACAACTTCAACAGATAGTGCTTGTTCTCGAAGGCCTTGAATATCCTCTTCATCTTGTTTATGTCGGTAAACTCCGGATGACTGAATATATTTGTGCTCCCCTCGATAAATATTTCGTCGTCGATGATCTCCTCGTTTATCACCGTGTCCGAGATGGAGAGCGCCTTGATCAGAAGCTCGTCGTAAAGGTTCTTCTCGTTCTGCATCTCTTCGAGTATCTTATCCCTTACCTCCACCAGAGTCAGATCAGATAAAACGTCGTTGAGATAGCGGGACATCCAGTCCAGCTTCTCCTGATCCAGGACTTCTTCGATGGTAACGATCTTGTTGTAGATCATCCCGCTGCTCGAAACGAGGATCGTGAGAATCTTGCTCCCCGAAAGCCTGACAAAATCTATCTGCTTCAAGACGGTATCGGTAAAGCTCGGCGTGCTCACCAGAGCTATATATTTAGACATCTCCGAGAGGACCCTCGAAGTCTCCTTGATGACGTCCTTGAGCTCGGTGCTCTGCGGCCTCATGATCCGCTCCATCTCCAGCTCCTCGCTCCTTGTGAGGTCCGTCACCTTTACAAGGCTGTCCACGTAGAACCTGAAGGCGTTATCCGTGGGCACCCTGCCGGCCGAGGTGTGGGGCTGAGTAAGAAAACCTATCTCCTCCAGGTCCGACATGATGTTTCTTATCGTAGCGGAGCTCACTTCGATATCCTTCCTCTTGGAAACCGTCCGCGAGCCCACCGGGTCACCGTGCTTTATGAAGTCATCTATGACGGCAAAAAGCACTTCCCTGGCCCTGTCCCCTATTTTCGGTATCATAAGATACCCGCCTATATACCAAGCCTATAAAAGGTGAAAATGTTTTAAGACAGCTTAAAGGTAACTTTTTAAAAATTTAGCAC